>CAZUNW010000018.1:6702-16392 GCA_964621425.1 uncultured Chryseobacterium sp.
ACGGGCAACGATTTCATCGTGGTCGATGACCGTGCAAAGCGGTTCCCCGACACGGATACTCTGCTGGTGCAGCGCTGGTGTGACCGCCATTTCGGCATCGGCTCAGACGGACTGATCCTCATTCGTCCTGCCATACTTTCCGGTGCCGCCTACCACATGGATTTCCTCAATCCTGACGGCAGCCGGAGCTTCTGCGGCAACGGCAGCCGTGCGGCCTATGGCGCGTGGTGCGCCTTGACCGGGGAGCGCGGCGCCCTGCGCTTCACGGCCATCGATGGTGTGCACAGCGCCTGCTGGGCGGATGGTGCGGTGCGGGTGTCCATGCGCGATGTGGGCGCTGTGGAACGGATGGACGGCGCCACCGACCGGCTCGACACCGGTTCACCGCACCTGGTGGTCTGGGTGGAGGATCCTTCCGCTGTGGACATCGTGGCTGCGGCCCGCGCGATCCGTTTTGGCCCGCGCTTCGCGGAGCATGGTATCAACGTCAACTATGTGCGGTGGACGAACGGGGTGCTGGAGATGCGTACCTATGAGCGCGGGGTGGAGGCCGAGACCCTGAGCTGTGGCACGGGGGTGACTGCCGCAGCGCTTTCGGCCATGGCGCGCGGCCTGGTGCAGGGCACCTGTGCCGTGCTTACCCGCGGAGGTGAGCTGCAGGTGGATGCGCGTGCGGCTGATTGCGGCTTCGTGGACGTGCGGCTGAGCGGTCCTGTCGCCGAGGTCTACCAAGGAATGATGCAGGCATGAAGCGCTGGAAGCTGCTTCTCGTGATCGCCGGGGTGCTGGTCGCCGCGGGAGGAGCGCTGGGCTACCTGGCATGGCGTGAGGTGTTCGGCCCGGGGCCGCGCCTTCCGGTGGAGCGCACGGAGGTGCTCATTCCCACGGGCGCCGACTTCGAGCAGGTGATGGATATCCTGCAGGATGGCGGCCTGGTCCGGGATGAGCGCGTCCTCCGCTGGCTGGCGGAGCGAAAGCGCTATGCGGAGCGCGTGCGCCCGGGGCGCTACCTGATCCCGAGCGGTTCCAGCATGAACGCCCTGGTGGACCGCTTGCGCAGTGGTGAGCAGGACCCCGTTCGCGTGACATTCAACAACATCCGCAGCCTGCCGCGGCTGGCGGGCCGGGTGGCGGCGCAGATCGAGGCTGACTCGGTGTCGCTGCTGCAGGCCATGACCGATACGGAACTGATGGCCCGTGTGGGGCAGCGTCCGGAGACCATGCTGGGGCTCTTCCTGCCCAATACCTACGAGGTGTGGTGGACTGAATCGCCCGAGGCCTTCGTGCTGCGCATGGAGCGCGAGCACCGGCGGTTCTGGAATGCCGGACGCCAGGCGAAGGCACGGGCCATCGGCCTCACGCCGGCCGAGGTGTCCACCCTGGCCAGCATCGTGCAGGCCGAGACCGCCCGGCGCGACGATGCGCCGCGCATCGCCGGCGTGTACCTGAACCGCCTGCGCATCGGCATGCCGTTGCAGGCGGACCCCACCCTGAAGTTCGCCCTGGGCCTGGACAGCGTGAAACGCCTGCTGGACGTGGACAAGCTGGTGCCATCGCCCTACAATACCTACCTGCACACGGGGCTTCCTCCGGGCCCCATCGGCATGCCCGACGCCCGGTACATCGACGCCGTTCTTGAGCCGGCCAGGCACGATCACCTCTTCTTCTGCGCCCGGGCCACCTTTGATGGTTACAGCGAGTTCGCCCGCACCTATGAGCAGCACCTCGTGAACGCACGCCGCTACCAGCGTGCACTGGACGAGCGGGGCATCCTCCGTTGACCGCGCCCCATGTCACCGTTGACGCCGTGGCCCGCCGGTCCTACTTTCGCGCCTCGCTGAACGAGAAGCAACAGAATGAGCAAGATCAGGTTCGGGACCGATGGATGGCGCGCCATCATCGCCGAGGAGTTCACCGTGGACAATGTGGCGCGCGTGAGCGTGGCCACCGGCATGTGGGTCAAGCAGCGCTTCCCACAGGATCCATCCATCGTGGTGGGACATGATTGTCGGTTCGCCGGCGAGCTATTCGCGGAAACGGCCGCCAAAGTGTTCCTTTCCATGGGGATCCGGGTGCACCTTGCGCGCGGTTTCGTCAGCACGCCCATGGTGTCGCTCGGGGCACTGCAGTTGAAGGCCTCGATGGGGGTGATCATCACCGCCAGCCACAACCCGCCCTCCTACAACGGCTACAAGCTCAAGGGACATTATGGCGGACCGCTCATCCCCGAGCACGTGCAGGAGATCGAGGACATCATCCCTGCTGCGCACGGGGTTGACCTCGCAGCCCTCGATCTGGCGAAGGCGGAAGCCGAAGGCCTGCTTCGGATCGTGGATCTGGAGACGATGTACGTGCAGCATGTTGAACGCAGTTTCGACCTCGATGCCATCCGTGGCAGCGGCCTTCGACTGGGATATGATGCGATGTTCGGCGCGGGCCAGAACGTCATCCGGCGCATCCTGCCGGACACGACCCTGCTGCATTGCGAGCACAACCCATCCTTTCACGGGCAGGCACCAGAGCCCATCCACAAGAACCTGCAACCCTTCAGCGCCCTCATCCGCAAGGGGGGCATCGACTGCGGCCTGGCCACGGATGGTGATGCCGACCGCATCGGTCTTTACAACGGGAGGGGTGAGTTCGTGGACAGCCACCACATCATCCTCCTGCTGATCCACTACCTGGTGAAGTACAAGCAGTTCTCGGGAAAGGTGGTGGTCGCGGTGAGCACCACGCCCAAGGTGGAGAAGATGTGCCGCCACTACGGGCTGGAGTACCAGGTCGTCAAGATCGGGTTCAAGTGGATCTGCGGGATCATGATCGGAGAGGACGTGCTGTTGGGTGGTGAGGAGAGCGGTGGCATCGCCATAAAGGGCCACATCCCCGAGCGCGACGGCATCTGGATGGGGCTCACCATCTGGGAGTTCATGGCCAGGAGCGGGCGCAAGCTCGATGAACTGATCGCCGAGGTGTACGCCATCGTGGGGCCTTTCAGCTACGACCGGAACGACCTGCACATCAGTGATGCGCTGAAGCAGGACGTGCTGGCGAAATGCGCCGGGAACGCGTTCACGCGGTTCGGTGACCTTGAGGTGCGGCGGTCTGAGACCATCGATGGCTGGAAGTACCACTTCGATCGCGACCAGTGGTTGATGATCCGTGCCAGCGGCACCGAGCCGGTGTTGCGTACTTATGCGGAGAGCGATACGCTCGAGAATGCGCGGGCCATCCTGGAGGCCTGCCGGAAGGCGATCGGCGCCTGACCCTATTCCTTGATGACGGTTCGCACCGCAATGGTGCGGTCGTCCATGCCCCTTGCAACCAGCAGGTAGGTGCCCGCCGGCAGGTTGGCGATGTCGAGCGTGGCGCCCGTGGATCCGGTATCTGCCAGGGCTGTGAGGCATGTGCGCCCCATCGCGTTGATCAGCTCCAGCCTCGCCACGGGGGCGTTCCAGCGCGTGTGGAGCAGGTCCCGTGCCGGTACGGGGTACACGCCGAGCGCGTCCCAGTCCCCCCGGCGTTCGACCGCGATGACGGGGCCCTCCTGGACGGTCCCGTCCAGGTCCTCGACCAGCAGGCGATAGTAGGACAGCCCATTCGGCGCGTTGTCGTCGAACAAGCGGTATTCAAGCAGGGCCTGGCTTTCGCCGGCGGCGGCCACCGTGCCGATGGAACGCAGGCCCTCCGGGCTTGCGCCGCGTTCGATGCGGAAACGGGCCGTGCCCTGCTCGCTGGCCGTATGCCAGATGAGCAGGTTGCCGCCATCCTCCGCAGTTCCCGTGAAGTCAACGAGCTCAACAGGCAGAACGCCGATGTCGCCCATGCCGGAGGCGTATCCATAGAACCAACGGCTGAAACGCTGGCCATCAAAGAGCTTGGCCTGGTGGTATTCCACACGGACGCGCCATTTGTAGCGCAGGTGGCCGGCGGTCTTGTAGATGAGTTCCTTGAGCTCGGTGCCGCCTACGCCCAGGTCGGTCCAGGCGGCGCCCTGTCCGGTTCCCCCCACGCTATTGGTGATGGGGGATCCGGTGAAAGGCTGGCCCTCGAAAACCACCTCCCAACGGAGGCGGCCGTCGCAACGGTGCATCGGGCTCCGTGCGCGGTGGCCGATGCCGAAGAAATCGGGCACCGCGAAGTCCATGCAGTTGGTGGCCAGCGGCGAGGCAAGGTCCGCCATGTACTGGCGGGAGAAGCGGTCCAGCGCATAGCCGCGGTTGCCCCGGTGCCATTGCCAGCGTCCCTCGTTCGGGAAGGCCGGCGAGGCGAAGGGTGCTCCACCCAGCACCTCGGAATACCCATCCCCGTCGGCATCGCCGCCGCCGCTCACCGATGAGCCGAGCTGCTCGCCCGGCAGGTTGCTCTCGATCACATCCAGCAGTGCCGCGTTGATGCCGGCTGGTGTGCCCTGGTAGACCAGGATGGCGCCCTCATCGGCCTGGGCCACTGCGCTCTCGTAGCCGGGGCTTCCCACCACGATGTCCGCGTAGCCGTTGCCGTTGATGTCACCGGCCTCCGCCACGCTGGCGCCCATGTATCCGTTGGTGATGTTGCGTTGCAGGGTGGTGGCGGGCGATGCGCCGATCCCGGCTGCCGAGCCGTGGTAGACGAACACCGCACCCTCGTCCACCTGACCGGACTCCCAGCGGTCGGCGCCGACCACCACATCGAAGAACCCGTCCCCATTGATGTCGCCGCCACCGGCCACGCTCACGCCGAACCGGGCGCCGGCCTGATCGCATTCCAGACGCCGTGCGAAGGGTATCACCACGCCCGTGGCCGCACCGTGGTAGACGAAGGCACCGCCTTCCCCGGCCTGGCCGTTGCCCAGGTCGCGTGCACCGACGATGATATCCGAGAAGCCGTCACCGTTCACATCCCCTGCCGTGCAGACCGAGTGGCCGAATCGTGCGGGAGCCGCGGCCTCACTGAGCACCACGTGGGGTGCCACGGGTATGCCGGCGGGAGAGCCGAGGTGGACAAAGGCCTGCGAGGTGCCCGGTGCGCCGATGATCACATCCGCATAGCCATCCGTGTTGATGTCCCCGGCCGCGCTCACTGCGGCACCGAACTCGGATCCCGCAGTACCGACGAGGACCGTTGTTGGTGCTGCGGCAATGCCGGAAGGTGACCCGTGATGGATGTAGGCCGCTCCCGCGCCGCCTGCCAGCGGGGCGCCCACGATGACATCGGCGTACCCGTCACCGTTCACATCCCCGGCCGTGCAGGCGCTGGCGCCGAAGCGGGCCCCGGCCACGTTGGCCTCGAGGGTTGTGGTGGGCGTGTTGGCAAGCCCGCCGGTGCCGCCGGCATGGAACTGCACGTAACCTTCGCCGGACTGGCCGATGCCGCCATCCGGAGCGGCCACCAGCGCATCGGCGTAGCCATCGCCATTCACATCGCCGGCGTTGGCCACGCAGGCGCCGAGAAGCGCGTTCGGTGCACCCCCTGTAGCGATGGTGGTGGGGGCGAGGCGCATGGAGTAGGTCCCGCCCATGTACACCGCAGCAGCCCCCCCGAAGCCGTACTTGAAGGCGCCGACCACGAAGTCCGAGTAACCGTCGCCGTTCAGGTCACCGGCGGTGGCTACGCATTCACCCATGAAGGCCCCGGGCGTGTTCAGCTCGTAGTTGAAGATGGCCGGGGTTGTGATGCCGGTGGATGAACCGAAGTACAGGCGTACCTGGCCCTCCTGGCTCTCGGGGTTGGCGTAGTAGGGGATGCCCACCAACAGGTCACCATAGCCGTCGCCGTTCACATCGCCTGCGGAACTCACCGCACGTCCCATCCATGCGTTGTTCTGGTTGCTCTCCAACGCGATGGCGGCGGTGGGGGAGAGCCCCGTTGCGCTGCCATGGAACACGCGGACCATTCCCTCGCCGGTCTGTGTGCCGACCAGGTCGCGGTAGGCTCCGATCGCCACATCGCTGTACCCGTCGCCGTTCACGTCCCCGGCGCAGGCCACGCTCCATCCGAAATTGTTGTCGTTCACGGCCGCCGTGCCGAACATGGTCAGTGCCGGTGCCGGGTTCAGGCCCGTGCCCAGACCGTTCGGCCCGCCGTGGTAGATGAAGGCGGCGCCCTGGTCGAATCCGGGCGCAACCGTCCACTGCGAGGCCCCGACCACCAGATCGCTGTACCCGTCGCCGTTCACGTCCCCCGCACAGCCGAGGCTCCGGCCGAAGTGTGCCCCGCCCTGGTTGCGCTCCAGCCGCTGGGAAGGCGTGCTGGACAGCCCGGCTGCACCGCCCATGTACACGAACACGGAGCCTTCCTGGAAGGATGGATAGGCGCTGAGGTAGGCGCCGACCCCCACGTCGCTGTACCCGTCGTCGTTCAGGTCGCCCAGGCAAGCCACATTGGATCCGAAGTTGTCCGTGGCCTGATTGGTCTGAAGCGTGAGCGACGGCACGCCTGGTAAGCCGCCTGCAGAGCCATAGAACACGAATGCAGCCCCTTCGGACAGCTGGTTGACCGGATCGTCCTCCCACGTGCGCGCCCCGACGATCAGGTCGCCATATCCGTCCCCGTTGACATCTCCCGCTGTGCTCACCGAGCAACCGAATTGGGCGCCCTGCTGGTTCACCTCCAGGATGACGCTGGGTGCGGCGCTGATGCCACTGGTCGAGCCGTAGTGCACATATACCACGCCCTCGTTGGTGAGCGGATTGGCGGCCAGCGGGGCCCCGATGACCAGGTCGCTGAAACCATCGCCATTGAGGTCGCCGCCAGAGGCCACGGACGTGCCGTAGTCCGCACCGGTGATGGGCGAGGACAGGAGCAGGGCCGCGCTCGAGCTCACCGGGTCGATCGTCACCGGGTATGAGGCGTGGCGGTCGTCCACCGTGATCACGATGCGCGGTGCCGCGCCCGCGTGCAGTTCCATCCGGGCTTGGAGCGCGGTGCCGCGGGCGTCCCAGCAGCGCAGGTCGCGGTAGCTGAACTGGTGCCTCCCGGAAGCGTCCAGGAAGTGCACCTCGTTGTCGCTACCCGCCATGGGCACAAGTCCGCCGCTTACATCGAGCTCCACGCGCACGGGACCCTCGCCCTTCGGTGCATGGTCGAGCAGGAAGTTCTGGCGCAGCCCTTCCTGTCCGGCGAAGTATTGCACGGTGAGGTCGCCGGCATGCCAGCGCAGGTCGCCATCGCGGAAGGTCACTCCGCCCGGCCGCCATGGGCGCATGTGCCCGGTGCGTCCCATGCCGCGCAGCTGAAGCGATGCCGACCAGGCCCCGTCCGATGCCGCCAGTTCCAGCCGGACAGGTGTCACCGTGCCGGTGAAACCGTGGTCGGGGAGCGGTGCCTGCCAGCTGACGCCATGGCCCTTGCGATGGAGTGCGGGTACGCCATCACCCGTGGCTGCGGACACCCATGGTGCCGAGGCCAGTGCCAGCAGGATGCAGAGGCAAAGCTGGTGGGCCATGGCAGGTCAAGGGGATGGGCCTTCGGGTATCAAGCAAAGCTACTGGAAATGAGGTGCAACCGCAATCCTCCGGCCGCTCCTGCCGGTACATTCGCACCCGTGTTCCGGAACAGGCGTCAAAAGGGTCACGTTGGCCTCCTTCGCATAACAGGCACCGCCTTCCTGGTGTTCGTGGCCGGCCGGACCTGGGCGCAACCCGTGGCGGGCGACACTGCCTTTGTGGATCGCGGCCGCCTCATCACCGTGTCCGCCGTTGCTGGTGGCATCATGGCCGGCAGCCTCATCGCGTTGGATGCCGCGTGGTACGCGCAATACGAGCGCAGTTCATTCCACGGTTTCGATGATGGGCGGGAGTGGATGCAGATGGACAAGGCTGGCCACTTGTTCAGCAGCTATTGGATCGGTCGATGGGGGCAGGGCCTGATGCACTATGGCGGCCTATCGCGCCGGCGCGCGGCGTGGGTGGGTGCCGCCACTTCGCTGGTGTTCCTCGGCGGTGTGGAGGTGATGGACGGCTACAGTCGAGGTTGGGGTTTCAGTGGATGGGACATGCTTGCCAACATCGCCGGGGCCGGTCTTTTCCTTGGGCAGGAACTGGCGTGGGGCGGCCAGCGGTTCAAGCTGAAGTACAGCGCGTGGCCTGGTCCCATCGCGGCCGAACGCCCGGAGCTGCTCGGTTCCAACGTGCCTGAGCAGCTGCTGAAGGACTACAACAGCATGACGCTCTGGATGACGCTCCCGTGGGGTGCGGTGCGGCAGGGGGATGCACGCCTTGGCTGGCTGGGCGTGGCCGTGGGACATGCGGCCGAGGGCATGCGCACGGCCGAGCCGGTGCTGGGCGATCCACGCCTCCGGCGCATCCTTCTGGCTGTGGATGTTGACCTGGAGCGCATCCCGGTGCGCGGCAAGGCTTGGCGAACGGTGCTCTTCCTGCTCAACTGCATCAAGCTCCCCTCGCCGGCGCTGGAGTGGCGCAGCGATGGCCGTGTGCTGGTGCACGGGCTCTACTTCTGATCCAGTGCGGCCGCGCCGCCCTGAAGCAGGAGCACCTGCACCTTCAGTACCGCGGCCACGGTGAGGCTGTCGGTGACCTCGCCGGTCATGACCATGCGGAGCAGCTCGGCGAAGGGCACTTTGCGGAGGGTGAGCTCTTCGTCGTGGTCCGGCTGGGGTGGGTGGAACGTGAGGTCCTGTGCGATGTAGATGATGGCATGCTCATCACTGGCCGAATTACTCAGGTCCATGCGCAGCAGTTCGCTCCAGCGACCGGCCACGATGCCGGCCTCCTCGCGCAGTTCGCGCCGTGCGCTCTCCAGCGGGGGCAGTTCGCGCCGGCCGCCCCCTTCCGGGATCTCCCAGCTGTAGGCTTTCACCGGATAGCGGTACTGCCCCACGATCCAGGTATTCAGCTCATGGTCCAGTGGAACGATGCCGATGGCGAGGTTCTTGAAGTGCACAACCCCGTAGATACCCTGCCTGCCGCCGGGGTCGATCACATCGTGGTGGCTCACCGCGATCCAGGGCGTTTCGTAGCGCAACTCCTCGCTCAGGGTGGTCCAGGGGCCTCGTTTCTCCATGAGTATGGGGCGCCCAAGATACCGGCCCCGCCCTGCTCGCCGCATACCTTTGGGGAGATGAGCAGTGCCCTGCGTCCCGGTGACAAGGTGTCCTTCCTCGATGAGGCGGGCGGAGGGGTGGTGCTGCGCGTCCTACCGCGTGAGCGGGTGGTGGTGCGTACGCACGACGGCTTTGAGCTGGAGTTCCCCGTGCGCGCCGTGGTACCCCGTGTGATGGGCGACCAGGACCACCGGGTGAGCGATCACCAGGCGGGCATGATCGCCGCGAACGATGTGCTGGAGGAACAGCGCAGGCGAAAGCAGGCTGTGCGCGGTATTCGTCCGGGCAAGACCCCGAAACGCCCCGAGGACGCCAGTGTGGCAGAGGTGGATCTGCACCTGCACGAACTGGTGGAGGACGAAACACGCTTGAGCCACGAAGAGAAGCTGAGCTACCAGCTGGCGTATTTCGAGCGTGCGCTGGAGGGCGCCATCCGGGATGGCAAGCGCAAGCTCATCGTGATACACGGGGTGGGTGAGGGGGTGTTGCGTGAGGAGGTGAGGCGCATCCTGCAGTTCTATGAAACGGTGCAGTTCCACGATGCCGACCCGCGCCGATATGGCTCGGGTGCCACCGAGGTGCTGATCCACCGCCGTCGTTAGGGTTCATTGACATCCTGTGCATCGCTTCGTCGCCGTCCGCCGCAAGGT
>CAZUNW010000018.1:16402-19350 GCA_964621425.1 uncultured Chryseobacterium sp.
AAAGTCCGGGCAGCGTAGGGCGCCGTGCTTCCTAACGGGAAGGGGGCCGGGTGGGAACGCCCGGTCCACGGAAAGTGCCGCAGAAAGGGAGACCGCCCGCCGCCAGGCGGGTAAGGGTGAAAAGGTGAGGTAAGAGCTCACCAGTGCCGGTGGTGACATCGGCAGCTTGGTAAACCCCACGGGCTGAAAGACCAAATAGGCCGGGACCCGGTCGGTGCCCGCAAAGGTGCCGGCCGGTAAGGGCGGCCCGCCCGACCCCGGTGGGTAGGTCGATGGAGGTCCGTCGCGAGGCGGACCCTGGATAGATGACGAGGGCCCTGCCGCAAGGTGGGGTACAGAACCCGGCTTACAGATGCACAGGCCTACATGCGAAGGGCCTTCACCCCGCCATCCGGCGGGCGTGGGGCCCTTCGTTGCTTTCCGCCGGCACGGTGCTTGCCGGGGCATGGCGTCTACCTTTGGGTCCCGCGCCGATGCCTGCCCGCTTCCTCCTTGCCGCCCTGCTGCTCGCAGCAAGCGTGGGTCACGCCCAGCAGGAGGTCACCGTCCGCGGGCGGGTCGTGGCCTCGGGTCACCAAGGTGGTTATTACGACCTCATGGTGGTGAACAAGCGCACGCGCAGCGGTGGCTTCGGCAATGCGGACGGCACCTTCAGCGCGCGCATGCTGCGCACCGACACCCTCCTGGTCGGTCTCGGTGGCTACGTCACCAAGGCCTTCACGTTGCGTGACAGCGTACCCCGGTCGGTTTACGACGTGGTCATCGCTCTTTCGCCCTGGACCATTGTGCTGCCCGAGGCCAGTGTGATCAGCGAGCGCACGCTGCGCCAGATCCAGCAGGACATCGCCAAGCTGGGCTACCGTGAATCGGAATACCGGGTGGGTACCGTGGACGCGCTGCAAAGTCCGATCACCTTCCTGTACCAGGAGTTCAGTCGCCGCGAGCGGAGCCGCCGCGAGGTGGCCCGCCTGGAGAACGAGGACCGCAAGCGGGCCCTGCTGAAGGAGTTGCTGCACAAGTACGTGGAGTACGACATCATCAACCTCAGCGACGACGGGTTCGATGACTTCATCGATTTCTGCGCCGTGCCCGATGAGGTTATGGTAGGCCTCAGCCAGTATGAGTTCCTGCTTTACGTGAAGAAGAAGTACGAACTGTATTCAAGCCTCGGACCCACGCGACGGTACTGAGCAGGCAGCATGGCCGAACCGTCCATCGCCCTGCGGAAACTCGTCGCTCTTGCCGCCCTTTGCGCGTGCGCCGGTCCGCTGCGTGCGCAGGAGGACAGCCTGGTTGGGCGCATCCTCCTGGATGAGGCGGTTGTAGTGGCCCAGCGTGCGGGTTTCGATGTGGCCGCCTTCGTGCAGCGGGTGCGCGGTGACACCACCTTCCAGCACGCCTTCCTCAACCTGCGGTCCCATCCCCACCGCACGGATGGCGAGCTGCGGGTGCATGACCCGTCCGACCGCACGCGGGCGGGCTTCTTCCGCACCGCGCACCTGGAGCGCACCGGGAAGCGCGCCGTCCAGGTGGTCGACAGCGCATGGGAGAGCGGCAGGCTGCGCCGGGGCAACGGGGAACACCGCTACCTCACGGCCCGCCTGTTCGAGGACCTGTTCTTCCCGGCTGGGCCGCGCGACGTGCCACGCGGTGTGGCCGGTCCTTCCGCCGATCGTTCGGGGGGCTCCCGCTTCGAGCGCTACCGCAGCGACCTCAAGCGCTTCATGTTCGATCCGGGTGCCGGGATCGACGTGCCCCTGGTTGGTGACAAGCTGGAGCTCTTCGCGCCGCACATGGCCGTGCACTACGCGATGAGCATATGGAGCAACGTGCGGAACGGCCATGATTGCTGGGTGTTCAGTGTGGACGTGCTTCCCGAGGCGCCGCGCAATGCGGTGGTGGTCCGCACCCTCGATACGTGGTTCGACAAGTCCACGGGGCGTGTGATCGCCCGGGAATACAGGATGGCGCATGCCTCGCTGGTCCTTTCCTTCGACATCAGCATGGTGGTTGACCTGGCGGAACGGGACGGCCTGCTGGTGCCCACGCACATCTTCTATGACGGCGATTGGGACCTGCCCCTGCAGCGGAGGGAGCGGGTGCGGTTCTACCTGCGCACCACGGACTGGCGTGCGTGGCGCTGAGCGTTAGTGCCTGCCCTGGGAGGCAAGCCAGCGCTCCGCGTCCAGCGCGGCCATGCAACCGGTGCCGGCACTGGTCACCGCCTGGCGGTACACCTTGTCGGCCGCATCGCCGGCCACGAAAACGCCGGGGACCTTGGTACTTGTGCGGTCCGCGTCGTGCTTCAGGTAGCCGGCCTCGTCCATGTCCAGCCAGCCCTGGAAGATGTCGGTGGCGGGCTTGTGGCCGATGGCCACGAAGAGGCCGGTGACCTCCAGCTTGCGCTCCGCGCCGGTACTGTTGTTGAGGGTGCTGAGCCCTTCCACGGCGTGCTCGCCCAGCACGTCCTTCACTTCGGTGTTGAAGAGCACCTCGATGTTGGGCGTGTTCTCCACCCGGTGCTGCATTGCCTTGCTGGCGCGGAAGCGGTCGCTGCGCACGAGCATGTACACCTTGGGGCAGAGCTTGGCGAGGTAGGTGGCCTCCTCGCAGGCCGTGTCCCCGGCGCCCACCAGGGCGACATTCTGGCCGCGGTAGAAGAAGCCATCGCACACGGCGCAGGCGGTGACACCACCGCCGATGTCCCGAAGGCGGATCTCATTGGGCAGTCCCAGCCATTTGGCGCTGGCGCCGGTGCTGATGATCACCGTGTCGGCGTGGATCTCATCCTTGTCATCCACCCACACCTTGTGCACGGGCCCGCTGAAGTCCACCTTGGTGACCCAGCCGTTGCGGATGCGTGTGTCGAAGCGCAGGGCCTGCTGGCGCAGGTCCTCCATCATCTCCGGGCCGGTGCGACCCTTTGGGTACCCCGGGTAGTTGTCCAC
>CAZUNW010000018.1:19360-20509 GCA_964621425.1 uncultured Chryseobacterium sp.
GGCCCGGGCGGCATAGATGGTGGCGCTGAAACCTGCGGGGCCCGATCCGATGATCAGGCATTTGACGTGTTCGGTGCTGGACATGGCTACTGGGCGGGGCGCAAAGCTATGCGAGGCGGCGACCGCTCCGTAACCCCGCGTCCCGCCTCAGGGAACACACACCAGGGTGTCGTACACCGCGTTGAGGCCTGCCCAAACACCCAGCCCTCCGTTGATGTTGCTGCGTACGTTGGCAGGCTGGGTGAAGAGGTCGCCCTGGGTGGCCACATTGTTCTCGTAGCTGCGGTAGAACTCGTAGCTGGCCTTGTCGATGGACATGAACTTCACCACCACGGTGTCATTCCGCAGGAAGGTGCTCTTGCGTTCTTGGGGGTCGGAGAAGCTGCTGTTGCCGCGCGCCACCACGAACTCGATGGGCAGCCCGTTGAAGTATTCATCGTTGCTGGTGCTGCCCAGCGGCGCTGCGAAGGTGGGATCCAGGGGGCGGCCGTCCTCATCCACGTTGAGGCGGCGGGTCATGTAGCGGTAGAAATTGTAGGGGCTGGATGGGTCGGTGCTGCGGGCCCACAGGAAGCCGGTGGTGTCATCCCCGTCGCTGCCGTCCTGGTCGATCAGGCGGAACCAGAGGGAGTCGATGGGCACGGCAGGTACGATGGTGGTGCTGCTCGTCAGGGTGCTGCCCTCCGCGTCGATGCGCAGGGAGTAGGTGCGCCCCTCCTGTCCGTAGATGGCGGTGTTCAGGGTGGAGTAGAGGCAGATGTCCAGGTTTGCCAGCAGGGCCGGGTCCAGGCCTGTGGCCTCCGCAGCCAACTGCACCTGCTCTGGCGAGAGGGCAGATGAGCAGATCATGTCCAGCGTGTCTGTTGTCACCCCGTCGTTCACGACGACCACGGCGTTCTTCACGAAGAGGGCAGCGAAGGAGGCGGGGTCTGTGGGTGCGAAGAAGTTCTGCGTACGGGTGAGGATCACCAGCGGCGCCCCCCCCACCTCGATGGTGCCCTCCACCACCAGGCGCGGCTCGGTCTCGGGTACGTCCACGGTGATCTCCTTCTCGCAACCCGCGAACAGGGGGGCGAGCAGCACGACCAGTACCGTGCGTGACAGGCTGGTTCGGGAGGTGCGCTTCATCAGAACTTGAAGTTCCATGTG
>CAZUNW010000019.1:0-224 GCA_964621425.1 uncultured Chryseobacterium sp.
CCGAAGCCATCCTCTTCACCGACGATATGAAGGCCTCCCGCCGCGAGGACATCGAGAAGAAGGAGCGCGACGCGCGCGACCTTCAGAAAAAGCGCTTCGGTCCTGATGGCGATCTCTTCAAGAAGCGGGAGGAGCTCGTCCAGCCCATCCAGGACCGCATCTACGAGGCCATCAAGGAGGTGGCCGGAACCACCTACGTGGCCATACTGGACATCGGCGGCAAG
>CAZUNW010000019.1:286-767 GCA_964621425.1 uncultured Chryseobacterium sp.
CGGACGGAGGCGACCAACCCCAGCGGGAGGATGGCGCAAGCCCCGACCGTGGCGGCGGAGACAACTCGATCAAATCCCCCCGATGAGGAACGGAACCATGAAGACCATCCTGCTCTCCCTGGCCCTCGTGGCCACCACCGTGCCCGCCCTGGCGCAGCACAAGCTCGGACACATCGACCGTCAGCAGCTCATGATGCTGCTTCCCGAGCGCAAGGATGCCGAGGCCAAGATGCAGGCCTTCGCCAAGACCCTGGATGAACGGCTCAAAGCCATGGGCGCCGAGTACCAGCAGAAGGTCACGGACGCCCAGTCCCGGGAAGCCACCATGACCAACACCGAGAAGGAAATGGTCGTACGTGAGATCTCCGAGCTGGAGAAGCGCATCAGCGATGCCCAGGAAAAGGCCCAGGAGGACCTGGCCAAGCAGGAGGAGGAGTTGCTGCGCCCCATGGTGGAGAAGACCACCAAGGCCATCAAGGAG
>CAZUNW010000019.1:777-1144 GCA_964621425.1 uncultured Chryseobacterium sp.
CGACATCAGCACAGGAATGGTGCTCTTCTATGACCGCGGTGAGGACATCCTCCCGAAGGTGAAGGCCAAGCTGGGCATCCAGTGACCTAAGTTCGCGCCGTGGCGGACCTGCGTCCCATCGGCGTTTTTGACAGCGGTATCGGTGGCCTGACCGTGGTCACGGCCATCCGGCAGGCGCTCCCCGCGGAGCGCCTGCTCTATTTCGGGGACCAGGCCCACGTCCCCTATGGTGACCGAAGTGATGCCGAGGTGCTTGCCTTCAGCGAGGGCATCGCACACTGGCTCCTAGGGCGTGGCGCAAAGGCCCTTGTGATCGCATGCAACACCGCCAGCGCAGCCGCGCTGAAACCGCTGCGCGAGCGCCTTC
>CAZUNW010000019.1:1269-8543 GCA_964621425.1 uncultured Chryseobacterium sp.
GCTGGATCAGGGCATCGATGCGCTGGTCCTTGGCTGCACCCACTATCCCCTGGTGCGTCCGCTCATTGAGCGCATCGTGGGTCCCGGCGTCCGCGTCATCGATCCGGCCCCTGCCATAGCCCGCAGGCTGGCCCATGTCCTCGCCGAAGAGGATCTTCCGGCGGCAGGCAGGCAGGGGGACGTCGAGGTGTTCACCAGCGGCAACCCCACGCGGCTGCATGACATGCTCGTGCAGTTCGGACTGGGCTCCTGGCCCGTGCAGGGGCTCCGTTGGGTGGACGGCCGCCTCAGTCCCCCATGAACCAGCTGGCGTAAAGCTGGTAGTTGCGGGCGATGCGCTCGATCTCGCCTGCGGAAAGCTCTGCGCTCACCGGGCCGATCCGCCGGGCCGGCACGCCGGCCATCAGGCTGCCGGGCTCCACCACGGTGCCTTGGGTGACCACTGCGCCCGCGGCGATCACGCTACCGCTGCCGATCACCGCATGGTCCATCACGATGGCCCCCATGCCGATGAGCACCTTGTCATGCACCGTGCAGCCATGCACGATGGCCCGGTGCCCGATGCTGACATCGTTGCCGATGCTGAGCGCTGCCCGCTCATAGGTGCAGTGCAGCAGGGCACCGTCCTGAACGTTCACCCTGTCGCCGATCCGTATGGCGTTCACATCACCGCGCACCACCGCATGGAACCATACGCTGCAGCGCTCGCCCATGACCACATCACCAACCACAACGGCGTTCTCCGCCAGGTAGCAACCCTCCCCGAAGTGGGGCGTGAAACCCCGTACACACTTGATCAGGGCCATGGGTCAGTGCGTATCGGTCGCGGGAACCTTGCCGCAGCCCTCCTTCTGGCAGCAGGCTGGCAGTTTCGCGAACGCGGCCGCATCGCCGGGCGTGCCATCCGCGCTGTAGCCCAGCTTGACGAGGGCGGCGCGCAGGTGGTCCGGGTCGTTTTTGCGCGGGTTGAAGGTCACATGCACAGTGGAGGTGGCGAGGTCCACATCCACCTTGCGCACCCCCTTTTCGTAGATCATGTTGTCCTCGATGGTGCGTTCGCACATGCCGCAAACCGTGCTGCTGCGGATGGTCAATGTGGCATCCCCGGGCTTTTGGGCGGCCGCGGGGAGTGTTGCGGCCAGTAGAAGCGTTGCTATGAGATTCCTCATGGGGTCGGGTTGCTTGCGTTGAGGGTGTAGCGGAAGCCGATGTAGACCATGGCGCCCACGGTGGGGCCCCAGATCAAGGAAGCGTCAAAATACGGGCCAAGCGGATCCTCCGGGGCGATGATCTGTCGTGTCTGTCCGGCGCTGGTGAGGTTCTCGCCGCCCATGTAGAGCTCCCAGGCGCCCCGTACATGGGTTACCTGGGCGTGCAGTGTGGCATAGGATGGGGAGCGCTGCGGGAAGCGGTAGGGCTCGGGGTTCGCACTCGTCCAGGGGATCCGGGCACTGCTGAAGAGGTTCACCGCTGCGTCCGCCCGCCAACGTTCATTTCGGCTGGTCCACGCCAGGTCGACCAAGCCACGGTGTGCCGGGGTGAAGGGGCGTTCCCGCAATACACCGTCATAGGTGGTCACCACGTCATACCAGCGGTAGCTCACCTTGAGGGCCAGTGTGCGGCCCAGTTCCACCTGGACGTCAGCCAGCAGGCTGGTGGCGTGGCTGGGTCCGTCAAGCATGTAGAACACGAGCAACTGGGGTGAGCGGTCCATGTCGGCTACCAGCTGCTGGGTGAAGCGTGTGTGGAAGGCATCCAGGCCGATGGTCCATTTGCGGTCCAGCCACTTGAACTTATGGACCCCGCCGGCCCCGAAGGTCCATGCGCGTTCCAACCCGGGCTCGTCCTCCACAAGGATGCGCCGGGAGCTGGCCAGGGCGGCGGCGTTCTCCACCAGCGGATTCGTGCTGCGGAAGCCATGTCCTGCGCTCGCACGTACCACCGTGAGCGGGCCGAGGTCCCACCGCATATGCAGGCGAGGGCTCACCACACTGCCATACCAACTGTTGCGGTCCGCCCGGAGGCCCGCCACCACGGTCATTTCACCCGCCTGGAGCGTGTACTCACTGAAGAGGCCGGGCATCACCTCGTTGCGTGCGAAGCTGCTGTCCTGGAAGGTCTCCTCGAAATCATCCACCTGCAGGCTGATGCCCGCCTTGAGCTGGTCATGACCCCCACGGGCCAGTTGCTGGTAGATGCCACTGGCATGGCCGCTCAGCTGGAGGCCCGTGTGCCTCCGTTCTCCGAAGAGGGCATCCAGCCCGTGCCGCCGCAGGGCCGTGACGAAACCGACGCTGCGGGTGGCATCCTTCCTGAACACGAAGCCATGCTTGGCGAGCACGTCGGTCATGGAGTTCCGTACGTCCACGACATAGTCAGGGTGCCCGGCGTGCGCAACATCCAAGCCCATGTGCGTGGTGCCGCCTTCCCGCAAGTCCTCCACATGGCGCACGGCCAACTGTGTGGTTCGCCCCTCCCGGCTGTGGATGAACCGGTCCATCACGTTGATGCGCCGCGTGACGGGCATGTCCATGAATCCGTCCCCGTTCTGGTCCATCTCCTGCGTGGCCAGGTTGCCATGCACCAGCAACAGGTTCGCGGCCTCATCACCGATGCGCTGGGCGCTGTGCACATTCGCCTCCACCCGCCCCTGGGTGTTGCCATAGACGTTCACGAAGAGCGGGGGCTGGTCCATGGGGTTCAGCAGGCACAGGTCGATCTGGCCGGTCATGGCGTTCGGACCGTTCACCGCGGTGCCCACGCCCTTGCTCACGTTGATGGCGTGGATCCAGGTGCCGGGCAGCAGTGTGAGCCCGTAGCTGGAGCTGAGTCCCCGCACGAACGGGAGGTTCTCCACGCTCAGTTGGGCGTACTTGCCGTCCAGTCCCAGCATGCGGATGGCCTTGGTGCCGCTGATCGCATCGCTGAAGCTTACGTCCACCGTGGCGTTGGTCTCGAAGCTCTCGCTGAGGTCGCAGCATGCCGCCCGCTTCAGCTCCTTCACGCCGAGCTGCTCCTGGCTTAGAATGGAGCGGGTGGACAGCAGGGTGCCCTGGGTGCGTTCCACGACGTCCACATCCTTCAGCTGCCCCTGTGGACGCAGGGCGATCGCCAGTTCGAGTGGGGGCATGGCCAGTAGCTCCAGCGTGTCGGTGGTGAAGCCCACCATGCGGGTGATCAGCATGGCGGGCAGGGTGGCGGGTGCGGGGAGCACGAAGCGCCCCATGCTATCGGTGGCCACGGCGACCTTGGTGCCCAGCAGGCCCACCGTGGCGTACGGCAGTGGTGCTTGGTCCCCAGCGGAGCGCACGGTTCCGCGCAGGTCCTGAGCGGCCGCGCTCGCGGTGCACAGGAGTGCTATGATGGTGAGTAAGGGGGATCTCCGGATGGACATGGGATCGGGCGTTGGACGGCGGGGACGTGCCGGTCACCTGGACCGGTCGTAGCGCGGTCCGGCTCAGATCCTCAGCACACCGAGCCGGGCCAGCCGGCGTTGCAGCACGAATGGTGGCGCCGCCTTGCCTGTTCGGGGTTGCGATGGCGCCGCCCCGGGGATGCGGGAGGGAGTCGCACCCACCACGAGGGGCAAAGCGGGCTCGCCATCCACCTGGCCGTTTACCGGCAGGTAGGCCTGTTCGGCCGCTCCCACCGTGGTCGCCACGCAGCAGGTGGCACGCACTGCTTCCCCGGACGGGGGCTCCGGTTCCGGACAGTGTTCCGACGGGTCGCCCAGCACCAGCATGCTCGTGCCCGCCTTCAGGCAGGTGAGCCGCGACACCACCGGCAGGCAGGCCACCCCCAGCAGCAGCAGGGCCATGAGGGCATGCATCCAGGCGTTGCGGCGCAGGGCGTTCATCCGGTCACGAAGGTACATCCTCGCTTGCAGGCTGTCCAACGGTTCGGCCCCCGGCATGGCTAATTTTGTACCGCATGTCCGCACGC
This sequence comes from uncultured Chryseobacterium sp., assembly GCA_964621425.1. GTDB lineage: Bacteria > Bacteroidota > Bacteroidia > Flavobacteriales_F > PHOS-HE28 > PHOS-HE28. Next base: position 5,212 of record CAZUNW010000019.1, read on the forward strand.
ACGCCCGTCTCGGTCTACGCCGAGATGACCCCCAATCCCGCCACCATGCGTTTCGTGAGCAGCGTTCCCCTGCTGCCGGATGGGCGTGTGCTGGAGTTCCTGAGCGCCGAACAGGCCCAAGGTGTCTCCCCGCTGGCGGAGAAGGTCTTCAACCTGCCGATGACCACCGCGGTGCTCATCGGGGGGAACTTCCTGACGGTAACGAAGAACGACATCGTGAGTTGGGACATGGTGCAGTTGGAGCTCCGTGAGTTCATCCAGGAGCACCTGCGCACCGATGGCCGTGTGCTGCATGATGATGCTCCTGCACGCGAGCTGGCAGCGGCCAACGACCGCGCCATGGACCACGTTGAGCCGGCCAGTGAGGTGGACGCGCGCATCATTGCCGTGCTGGATGAGTACGTAAAGCCGGCCGTGGAGGGCGATGGGGGGCATATCGCCTTTCGCTCCTTCCATGAGGGGGTGGTCACCGTCACCCTGCGCGGGTCGTGCAGCGGTTGTCCAAGCAGCATGGTCACACTCAAGGGCGGAGTGGAGAACCTGCTTAAGCAGATGGTGCCCGGAGTGCGCGAGGTGGTGGCGGAGGAGCTTTGATGCTCAGGCCTCGGCCAGCAGGTTGCAGCCACGCACATCGCTGTGGTCAAAGCGGCCCAGTACCTCGAAACTTCCATCGGCGTTCATCCGCCCAAGGTCTTGGGTGCTGATGAAGGGACAGCTGCCAATGTTGCACAGGTCGATGATGTTGATCCCGCCTGTGCGGCCTTCGGCCTGCGGGGTGAACGGATCGTTGGGTTCCCTGATGCCCACTGTCATCCAGGGTGGACAGCGGTAGCGGCCATTCCCCATGCTCCACGCCTGGCTCATCAGTTCGGTCATTCCGTATTCGCCCAGCACTTGGTCCACCCCGAAGGCGTTGCGCAGGCGGCCGTGCAGGTCCTCACGTACGAGCTCCGGGCGGCGCCCCTTCATGCCTCCTGTCTCCACGATCCGCACATGGCGCAGCGGCATGGGATGGCGCTCGGCCAGGTCCAGCAGTGCGAACGGCACGCCCAGCAGCAGGGTGGGGCGCTCCTCCTCCTCGGAGCGTTGCAGCAGGCCGGCCACGTGTGCGAGCTGATCCAGGAACAGTCCCCCCAGCGGGTCGCCGCTCAGTTCAACCAGCCGCTGGGCCATGTGGACCAGGGAGCTGTCCGGCCGCTCCAGGTAGGCCGGTAGGAGTGCGATGATGCGTATGCCACGCGGGTCGCCGATGAACTGGGTGAAGGCCGTGGTGAAGGACCGCTCATACAGGTCGGGCCAGGGCACGTGGTGCCTTGCGGTGATTATCCCGGTCGTGCCGCTGCTGCTGAAGCAAAGCCCGGGTTCCAGCCCCTCCAATAGCACGCGGTGTTCCCGGAAGGCCTGGATGGGCAGGCAGGGGATGTCCGCAACGCGGGTCACCTGCCCGGTATGGACGCGCAGGGCCCCCAGGTAATCGCGGTAAACGGGGTTCCTGGCCGCATGCAGGCGGAAGAGCTCGAGTGCCAGCGCATCGGCGCCGGCCGCATCCCGCACCTGGAAGGGTCGGTGGAGCAGCTCGTTCAAGGCAGGGTCGTTCCGCATGCGGGCGGCTCGGAGCGCCGTACTTTTGGGGTGATGCCGTGTCGTTCCTTTTCCGCCGCAAAGGTAGCCGCCGCCTTGGGGGTGGTCCTGCTGCTGCCGGCCTGTCAGCGCAACGAGGAATTCCCTGTCGAGCCGCGCATCGAACTGCGGTCGTTCAGCACATTCGGTGATTCCGCCTCGCTGGTGATCGCCTTCACGGATGGTGATGGCGACATTGGCCTCGGCCAGGGTGATACGCTGCCCCCCTACGATGTGGCCCCGTGGTTCTACAACCTGTTCGTTGACTATGAAGAGCTGCAGAACGGTGTCTGGGTGCGGCCCACCCTCACGCTCCCCCTGTATTACCGTGTTCCGGTGATCACCCCCAGCGGACAGGACCCCACCCTTGAGGGCGAGTTGGCCGTCGCGCTTACACCCTGGCCCACGATCCCGAACACCCCCTTTGACACGGTGCGTTACGCGGTGAAGCTGGTGGACCGCGCCTTGCACGTGAGCAACACGGTGTTCACGTCGCCGGTGGTGCTCCCGCAGTAGGGCTCAGAACTCGCCGCTGAGCGCCTCGGACACGTTGATGAGGTGGTCGCCCACCTTCTCGCAGCTTGCGAACAGGTCGGTGTAAACCAGGCCGCTGCGCACGTTGTAATCTCCGCTCTCGATGCTGCGCAGGTGCCCTTTTCGGAGCTGGTCGCGCAGCTGGTTGATCTGTTCCTCCACCATCACCGCCTCGTCCAGGGCCACCTGGCCACCCTCCCGTTCCAGGTTGCGGTACATCACGGCGAAAGCCCTGTCCAGCAGGCCCATCATCTGCTGCAGGTTGTTGCGCTGCTCAGGTGTGAACCACAGCCTCTCCTCGTAGCGCCGTTCCAGCGCCTTGCTCATCTGGAAGAAGATGTCGCCCACCCGTTCCAGGTCGCCGGCTATGGCGAGCAGGGCACGGATGCGCAGGCTGGAGGCTTCATCGCGCGCGTCAGCGCCGGTCTTGGTGAGGTACCGGCCCACCTCAAGCTCCATGCGGTCGGTGAGCTCCTCGTAGCGTGTGATGCGCAGGATGAGCCGTTCCCGGTCACCCTCGTTCGTTACGGTCAGCAGGTCACGCGTCATGTCCAGCATGCGGCCGCAGAGCTTGGCCATCTTCACGATCTCGCGCCGGGCCTCCAGCTCGGTGAGCTCGGCCGGCAGCGGGATATCGGTGTCGATGTATTCCAGGCGGTGCTCCTCGTCGCCTTCGCCCCGGCTGGGGACCATGCGCGTCACCAGCATTTCAAGGAAGGGTACGAGGCCGATGAGCAGCAGGGTGTTGATGCTGTTGAAGAGCACATGGAGCCAGGCCAGCCCGTACTTCACCACGCTGGCATCGGCGTAGGGGGATCCGCCGGTGGCCTCCTCCACGATCCAAGCCACGCCCTGCAGGAAGGGACTGAAAAGCAGGAGCGCCCAGGCCACTCCGATGACATTGAACATCAGGTGTGCACGCGCTGCGCGCTTGGCATGCACATTCCCCACGATGGCCGCCACATTGGCCGTCACCGTGGTGCCGATGTTCTCACCCAGCACGATGGCCGCAGCCATGGGGTAGCTGATGGTGCCCTTGTCGACGAGCCCCATGGCCAGGGCGGTGCGTGCGTGTGTCGTGTGGTGTTGTCGGTGTGTGTGGGTCGTGCGGTGGTGTCGTGTCGGTGCCGGTGCCGGTGTCGGTGTCGGTGTCGGTGTCGGTGTCGGTGTCGGTGTCG
>CAZUNW010000019.1:8553-20323 GCA_964621425.1 uncultured Chryseobacterium sp.
GATGGCCGCAGCCATGGGGTAGCTGATGGTGCCGTTCTCGCAGAGCACCATGGTCAGGGCGAGCGCCGCGCTCGAACTCTGGATGACCACGGCGAGGATGAAGCCCACCAGCACGAACAGCAGGGCGCTGAACAGCCCGTTGTCACCCAGGCCCTGCAGGAAGGAGAGCGCCGCCGGACTCAGGGGTGGCACGTTGTCGCGCAGGAAGTCGAGTCCCAGAAAGAGCAGTGCGAATCCGATCAGGAATTGGGCCAGCCTGCGCCAGCGGTCATTGCGCAGGAACATCAGTGGGAAGGCGACCCCGATGATGGGCACGCAGAGCTCGGCCAGTGGCAGCGAAGCGAAGCCCAGCACGCTGATGAGCAGGGCTTTCAGTGTGGTGCCGATGTTGGCCCCCATGATGACGGGAATGGCCTGACGCAGGTTCATGAGGCCCGCGTTCACGAAGCTCACCACCATCACCGTGGTGGCGCTGGAGTACTGGAGCACCGCCGTTATGCCGAGACCGGTGAGGACACCCTTCCACCGCGCACGCGTCATGGCGTTCAGTGCGGCACGCATGCCGTTGCCCGCCATCTTCTGCAGGCCCTCGCTCATCACCTTCATCCCATAGATGAAGAGGCCGAGCGAGCCGGCGAGCTTGAGGAAGGCCAGGATTCCGAAGGACATGGATCGACGGGCCCCGCCTGCAGGGCATTCAAAGGTATCGGGGCGCCCGGCGGCTATGTTAATCCAGTATTAAATCGCCTGTGCGCCGCGTGGTTTGCGGCACGTGGCGCATCGCGTCGGGTATCTTTGAGCACCACCGGTCATGCGCGCGATCACCCCCCGACAGCTGATCCTGCTGGCTGCCCTGGTCATCGGCATCATCGCAGCCTCCTGTGCCTTCCTGGCGGCCCGATGGTCGCCCCAGGGTCCAGCTGTGCAGGCCGCCCTGGTGGGCGTCGGTTCGTTCATCGCGGCTTTCCTCCTGCTGGGCATCGGCCTGCGCCGCTTCATCCAGGACCGCATCCGCGGCATCTACAAGACCGTGCAGGGCCTGCGCGGTGCGGGTGATTCCGCGCCCTCGATCGATCTGGGCGATGATGCGCTGGGCCGTGTGGAGGGGGAGGTGGAGGAGTGGGCCAGCGCCCGAGGCAGTGAGATCCGCGAACTGAAGGAGCGCGAGAAGTTCCGGCGCGAGTTCATCGGCAACCTGGCCCACGAGCTCAAGACGCCCATCTTCAACATCCAGGGCTATATCCTCACCTTGCTGGAGGGCGGCCTGGAGGATGAGAAGGTGAACAGGGATTTCCTCACCCGCGCGAGCCACGGTGTGGACCGCCTCACCAAGATCGTGGAGGACCTGGACATGATCACCAAACTGGAGAGCGGGGTGATGGACCTGCGCATGGAGGCCATCGCCCTGCGCGAGCTCGTGGTGGAAGCCATGGAAGAGGTGGAGTTGCAGGCCCGCGACAAGCGCATCAGGCTTGTGAACGAGGTGCCGGAGGACCTGGCGGTACTCGGCGACCGGGATCGCCTCGTCCAGGTGTTCGTGAACCTGTTCGTGAACGGTGTCAATTACGGCCGCGAGGGCGGGCACTGCACCGTGTCCATAGACGACCTGGACGATCGCGTGCTCGTGGAGGTCAGCGATGATGGCATCGGCATCAGCGAGGAGCACCTGCCCCGCCTGTTCGAGCGCTTCTACCGCGTGGGCAAGAGCCGGTCGCGGAACGAGGGCGGCAGCGGGCTCGGGCTCGCCATTGTCAAGCACATCGTGGATGCCCACGGCCAGTCCATCACGGTGAAGAGCGAGGAGGGCCGGGGCAGCACCTTCGCACTCACCTTGAGGAAGGCGCGCTGATCTTGGACGCCAGCCCGAAGGCCTCGGGCCTGTCGCTGTTGTTGGCCACCACCACCACGGGCGTGCGCGCCGCCCCCATGCGTAGTATGGCCATGTCCTTGGCGTTCCGCCAGGCGAAGAAACCCGACGCGGAAGGCGTAAGCGGCGTGAAGCCGCCGCGCCCATCGCCAAGCAGCACGCAGCCGCGGCCGGCATCGTAGCGCACGGTCTCCACCTCGGCACCCCAGTGATTGCCAGCGGTGACCAGGTCCAGCCTGCCGTCCGCGTTCACATCCAGTACCACGATCGCGTTGATGGGTGCCAGTTGCGCCTCCACTGGCAGTGCGCGCGGTACGAAGCGCCCTCGGCCATCGTTGAGGAATACGGCGGAACGCATCCAGGTGGCCGTGCGGTGCAGGGCCTTGTCCAGTTTCTCCGGGGTGTAGATGGACTGGAGGTCGGCGTCGGCGAATACGTCATAGGTGGGGAAGCGCTGCAGGATGACCGGGCATTGCTGGCTGCTGCACTCCCTTCCCCGCACGGGGACCTGGTGGCCGGCTTTCTCCTTGGCGAGCACGATGTCCGAACGTCCGTTGCCGTCCATGTCCGCCCAGTACACATGCAGCGGGTGCTCCGCGTCCGCCTTGAACTTGCTGTTCCAGCCAAGGTTGCCCCCCACAAGGTCCACATCGCCGTCGGCATCAAGGTCTGCCGCGCACAGGCTGTTCCACCAGCCGCTGGTGCCCGCCAGCCCTGCACTTGCTGTGGCGTCCGTGAAGCGGCCGCCGTTGTTCATCATCACGGTCACAGGCATCCATTCCCCGGCCAGCACAAGGTCGGGGTCGTGGTCCCCGTCCAGGTCGGCGAAGCGTGCATCGCTCACCATGCCAGGGCCCATCAGGTCGCGCGCCCGCTCCTGCGTGGCATCACTGAAGCGACCGCTGCCATCGTTCAGAAGAAGGTAGGAGCGTGGCGCGAAGGGATAGTGGGCGGGCGTCTGCCTGCCGCATACGAAAAGGTCGAGGTCGCCGTCCCCGTCGATGTCCGCCGCATCCGCACGCTGGCCGCTGGTCATCATCGGAGGAAGCGCATCGTCCACCCGGTCGAACCTGCCCTTGCCGTCGTTGCGCAGGTAGTGGTGACGGAAGGCCGGGCTGCGCAGGTCGTCCTCATTTGAACCGGCGATGACCAGCAGGTCCTCGTCCCCGTCCCCATCCCCGTCGATGAAGCGGCTGCCCAGCAGCTCCTGTCCGTGGCCGTCCAGCTTGTGCGCGCCGGGCGATATCTGCAGCGTGCCGTTCGCGTCCTGTACCATCAGCACCGGCGCCTGTCCCTTGCCCCCGCCCATCCACAGATCGTCCAACCCGTCCCCGTTCACGTCCGCCACCGACAGCATGGGTCCCAGTTCGCTCATCTTGTGGGGCAGCAGTACTTCCAGCTGGAAGTCGTCGTGCGCGTTCTCGCGGTGCACTACGTTGGCCGCGATGCGGCCTGCGTCAAGGGTGAACAGGGGCTGGGCCATGCGTGTGGCTGCAGGTATGGACTGGGCATCGGCGCCATTCAGGGAGAGCAACTGGTCCGCCTTCACATTCCGCAGCAGCGTGAGCCTGCCATCGGGCCAGCGCACCTCCACGCTGTCCACGGAACCCTCGGTACCGAGGCCGAAGTGGAGCAGGTTCTCCACAGTGCTCTGGTAGCCGCGCACGGGGCTCAGCTCCTGGTACTGGACCCTGCCCCGGTGGCGCAGGGTGACACGTGCCCCGGTGGCATCCGATGCGCCCTTTTTCAGGGCGAACCGCAGGTAGTGGCGGTCCGGGTGCCGTTCGCGGGACCGGTTGGCGTAAACGGTGGCCGCCGCATCGATGTTGTTGACCACGAGGTCCAGGTCGCCATCGTTGTCGAGGTCGGCGTACGCGGCCCCGTTGCTGTTGAGCGGCTCGGTGAAACCCCATGCCTGCGAGCTGTCCGCGAAGGTGAGCTTCGCCCGGCCCGTGCTGTCGGCCCCATCGTTGCGGAACAGGTAGTTGCGGATGCGCGTGCTCGGTACCAGGTTCAGGGTGCGGTAGAAATCATCGCCGCTCTTCAGCCCGCGGTACACCTGCTGCTGGTAGTCGTTGTTGCGTATGTCGTGCTTGAACCCGTTGGTGACGACAAGGTCCTTCCAGCCATCGTTGTCCAGGTCCGCCAGCAGCGGTGCCCAGCTCCAGTCCGTGCGTGCGATCCCAGCCAGCTGGGCGATCTCGCTGAAGGTGCCGTTGCCGTTGTTCAGCTGCAGGGTGTTCACCATGTATTGGAACTGCTGCCCAGCCGCCACGATGGACCAGAACGCCTGTGGCGACATGCTGCCCATGTTCGTCTTGTTCCGAACATGGTCATCAGCCATCATGTCCAGCACCATGATGTCGGGTAGCGCATCATTATTGATGTCGGCCACGTCGCACCCCATGCCGAAGTTGCTCACGTGCCGTGTACGGTCCTTTGTCACATCACGGAAGTGCCCGTTGTCATTCGCGTACAGGGCATCGGCTACATCAAAGTCATTGGCCACGTAGAGGTCCTGGAGGTCGTCCGCATCCAGGTGCGCGGCCGAGACCCCCAGGCTGAAGCTGAAGTCAAGCAGCCCGTGCTCCTTGGTGACCTCCGTGAACCGCCCCTTGTCCTGAATGAAGAGCCGGTTGCTCGGAGCCGTGCCGGCGGCGATGGCTGCGCGGACCTGGCTTACGCTCACCCCGCGCAGCCTGTCCTTGGGGTGGTTGATGACGTAGAGGTCGAGGTCGCCATCGCCCTCCACGTCCAGGAAGGTGGCCTGGGTGCTGTGGCTCGTATCCGCCACGCCCAGTTCATGGGCGCATTCGCGGAAGGTGAGGTCGCCGCGGTTCAGGTAAAGCAGGTTCCGCGTCAGCGCTGTGTCCCCGGTCGGTCCGCTGCGGCATACGTAGATGTCGAGTTTCCCGTCCGCGTTCACATCGGCCATCGCCACACCCGTGCGCCAGCCTCCGGGGTCCGCGCCCAGGGCCTTCTCGGTGATGTCCTCGAAGCGCATGTCCCCCTTGTTCAGGTAGAGGCGGTCGCGCTGTTGGTTGCCGGTGAAGTACAGGTCGGACAGTCCGTCGCCATTGATGTCACCGACCGCCACGCCACCGCCGTTGTAGGCGTAGATGTAAGTGAAGTAGTTCATGGAGGGCGATTCCTCCAGGCGGTTGGTGAAGTTGATGCCGGTGCTGTCCGCCGGCAGCGAAAGGAAGAGGGGACCGCCCGGTGTGGGGGCGGCTTCCTGTGGTCCGTTTGAGGGCCCGCAGGCGGTGAGCAGCAGAAGGAATGTACCGGTGCGGATGGTGCTCATGGGAGTGCTTCCCCGCGAAGGTAGCTGCACACCGCGCGCACCGGGCGGGCCTTGGACCGGTGGGCCCTCAGCGGACGGCCTCCTCCCACAGCATGATGCTGTTCTCGTTGTTCACGCTGATGCGCGGGATATCGTCGTACAACGTGACCTTTCCGGTGACGCACACGCGCTTGCGCAGCAGGGCCTGTTCGGGGTCGTAGTGGAAGTTGGGCCCGTTCGTGTCCCAGACCGTGCAATAGAAATCCTGTGCTGGATGAAGGCGGTCGAAGTTGAGGTAAACCGCGTTGGCCTTCTGCGTGCGGCGGGTGCTTACCACGGTGCCGCAGATGGTGGCCTCGCGCCCCACTTGGTGCCGGGCCTGCACGGTGTTGAACATGCCCTTCGGCAGCGGTGCGCCAAGAGGCTCGGTCTCCCCGCGGAAGGGATCGCCCGGGTGGTACCATGCCTGCGGGTCCCGCTGGGCCTCGAGCACGGCCTCCTCTTCATCGTCCAATGCAGTGAAGAGGTCCAGGCCTGTGAGCCGTTCCACGCTGTCCACCGGAACCGCGTAGCTGATCGTGGGGTATTCGTTCTCCCCGTTGCGCATGACGAAGGCGATCATCTTGCGGTCGGGTCCGTCCAGGTCCGCAAGGGCCTTGAAGTAGAGCTCGGGGATGCTCACCTCATTGATGTGCCCGGGGTTCTGCATGGCCGGCAGGCCATCGCGCAGCACCGGACCGGTGACCACGAAGACCCGTTCACCGCCGAAGCGTACCGTACGGCGCACCCAGTCCTCGAGCTCGCTCCAGCTCCCGCGGTTGAACTCGGGCCGCTGAGGGCTGATATTGCTGTACAGGTATGTGGCCTCGAGCGCCTCGCGGTTCCAGCGCATGTCGGCACTGGGCACAAGGTGGCCGCGGTCGAATCCGCTGTTCCAGTAGTCCTGCACCGTGCTTGTGCCGCTGCGCACCAGCGGGTCCATCAGGAAGGTGTCGATGCGGGCCAGGTTGCCTGTGACCACATCTGGCGTGGCGATGTGGGCGGTCCACTTCGGTTGTTCGTGGGCCTCACTGTAGACGAGGATGTGGCCGGGGTGCACAACCGGTTCATCACCCGGGTCTTGAGCGGGAAGGCCCATTGCATGCAGGTCACGCCGGATGATGGCCAGCTTCAGCGAATCGATGGGCCTGGCCAGAGCTTCGCGGGCGGACCGGAGCCCGCGGTCGCGCGCCTGCAACTCTTCGAGGCGCCGCTCGAGACCATCCTGGGCGCAGAGCATGGAGGCCAAGGCCAGCAAAGGGGCGGTCAGCAGGGCGCGGTTCTTCATCCGCACGAAAATAGACCGGGTCTCGTCAACGGAGCAGTGCGGCCAGGTCGTCCAGTGCCTCGTGCAGCAGGGTTGCCCCCCGCCTGGCCGGCGCCGGGACTGCTGGTGCCGCAAGTGCGGCGGACAGGTCCACGCGGTGCTGCTCCTGCACCAGGAACCTGCCGGTGCGTGCATGAAGCCGGCCGAGGTACTCCTGCTCCTGCTGGCCGGGTGTGGGGATGATGAGGGCGCTCCGGCCCATCAGCGCCAAGTCCATCAGGGTGGTGTATCCGCTGCGTGATACGATGAGCTCGGCTGATGCCATGGCCTCGCGCAGGTCGGCGCCGCCCAGGTGATTTACCACTTCCACCCGGCCGGTGCGCGGTTCCGCGCCGTGTTGCGGAAGTCCCTGCACAAGCAGGTGCCTGCCCGGGATCAGCTCAAGCTGTTCGAGCAGGATGCGTTCCAGCAGGGTGCGTTGGGGCTCGGGACCGCTGATCACGGCCACCACGCGCCGGGAAGCCCTTCCTCCAGTGGCGCCTCGCCCCATGCGGCTCACCGGGCCGATGTACCGGGCATTCGCCGGAAGCCCTGGTCCGTGCGAAAGGTCGCCGGCCAGGCCCGGAGCCAGTGGCTCGTCCATCACCCAGCAGCGATCAAAACGGCCGATGTGCTGCTGGTTCAGCCTGCGCAGCATCCGCTGAGCGAACGGGGTGAAGGGGAACAGTTGGTGGGTGATGAGCACGGAGGGCACCCATGCGCTGCGAACGCCGAAGCGCTGGTCGCTGATCACGGCATCCGGTCGCAGCGCCTTGGCCATGCGGTCAAAGGCCGCCCGTTCGGCGGACACGCTCCGCACCAACGCGGGCAGCTGGCGCGCCATGCTCCAGAACTGGCTGGCGCCTGTGGCGTAGCGTACGGTGACCCCGGGCAGCCGCACGGCCTCCGCCTGCGGGAACTCGCTGCGCAGGAGTGCAAGCGGCCCGTTGTCCGCTGCGAGCACCGGAACGGCCCCACGCTCCAGCAAGCCGTTCACGATGGGCACGCAGCGCGCGGCATGGCCCAGCCCCCAGTCCAGGGGGGCCACCACCACACGTGCTCCCGAAAGTCGTCCCATGCACTGCGAAGGTGTGCAGCCGATCGTGAAGCCGGCATTACCTCCACATGAAGGGGCCTACTTTCGCACGGCCATGGGCAAGAACAAGCAGTTCCGCTTTGCAGAGAACGCCACTTTCGGGCACGTGGTGCAGCCCGCCTTCGATGAACTGATGGGCGGGCGCTTCCCATTGAAGGGTCGTTGGGCGGCAGACTTCTTCCACCGCGATGCGCCGCTGGTGCTTGAGCTCGGTTGCGGCAAGGGGGAGTATACCCTTGGGCTGGCGCGCCTGCATCCGGAGCGCAATCACCTGGGCGTTGACATCAAGGGTGCGCGCATATGGCGCGGCGCCCGCACCGCCCGCGAGGAGGGCCTGTCGCACGTGGGCTTCCTGCGCACCCACATCGATCACCTGCTGCAGTGCTTCGGCCCGGGCGAGGTGGATGCCATCTGGCTCACCTTCAGCGATCCCCAGGTGGCGAAGCCCCGCAAGCGCCTCACCAGCCCCCTCTTCCTGGAACGTTACCGCCAGGTGCTGAAACCCGGCGGGCTGGTGCACCTGAAGACCGACAGCCCGCTGCTCTACACGTACACGCTGGAGCAGGTAGCGGCCCACGGGTTGCCACTCCTGCAGCACAGTGACGACGTGTATGGTGAACTGGTCGGCCGTGTTGCGCCGAAGGATCAGAATGAGCTCAACATCCGGACCTTCTACGAGTCGATGTGGCTGGCGGAGGGCCGTTCCATCCATTATGTGCGCTTCGCGATCGGCTAGGCGCTTGTCCACTGCACCGGAAGGGGTGGGACCTTGGTCGCGGGGTGAACCCGGGTCAGGCCGCGCTTTCTTCGATGACGTCATGGCTGTTGTGCGGGAGGTCCCGCGTGGAAGGGTCACCAGTTATGGGGCCATCGCCCGCTACCTGGGTGCCGCCCGCAGCAGCCGACTTGTGGGTTACTGCATGAACAACAGCCACCGCGTGGTGCCCGCCGTGCCCGCCCATCGTGTGGTGAACCGCAACGGCCTGCTCACGGGCAAGCACCATTTCGCAACGCCCACCCGCATGCAGGAGCTGCTGGAGTCCGAGGGGGTGGACGTGCGGGAGGACCAGGTCGTCGACCTGCCCTCCAGGTTCTGGGACCCCTCCGTGGAGTTGCTGCCATAGGCGAAGGTGGGCCCGAACAGGCCTTGGCCGAAGGCGTTAGTTTCGCGTCCCATTACCGCCATGCCCATCACCGAGAATGCCATCGGAACGGCGCTTGCCCGCGTCATCGAGCCCGACCTCAAGAAGGACATTGTCACCCTGGATCTGGTGCGCGAGGTCGTGGTTGACGAGAACACGGTGCATGTGACGGTCGAGGTGAGCAACCCCGCCCTGCACAGCCGCAAGCGGATGGAGGAGGCGGTGACCTTCCAGTTGCGGAAGGAGCTGGGCCAGGATGTGGCCGTGCGGGTGACGGTGAATCCCTTGAGCGGGGAGCGGGCCACGATCCGCAAGGTGCTGCCGGGCGTCCGGCACATCGTAGCCGTGGCCAGCGGCAAGGGCGGCGTTGGGAAGAGCACTGTTACCGCCAACCTGGCGGCCGGCCTTGCTGCGCGCGGGCTCCGGGTGGGCCTGGTGGATGCCGACATCCATGGCCCGAGCATGCCCCTGATGTTCGATGTGCTGAAGGAGCGTCCCCGGACCGCCGACCGCGATGGACGCCCCATGATCGTGCCGGTGGTTTCGCATGGCGTGAAGCTGCTGAGCATTGGGTTCTTCGCCGAACCCGACCAGGCCATCGTGTGGCGCGGACCCATGGCCAGCAAGGCCCTTGAACAGCTCTTCAAGGACGGGGACTGGGGTGACCTGGACGTGCTGTTCGTGGACCTGCCTCCCGGCACCGGTGACATCCACCTGAGCCTGGTGCAGGCCGTGCCGCTCTCTGGGGCCATCATCGTGAGCACACCCCAGGCCGTTGCCCTCGCGGATGCGCGGAAGGGCGTGGGGATGTTCCGGTTGCCCAGTGTGAACGTGCCTGTGCTTGGCATCGTGGAGAACATGGCCTGGTTCACTCCTGCCGAACTGCCGGGCAACCGGTATTACATCTTCGGACAGGGCGGTGCCCGCGGTCTGGCCGACGAGCTGGATGTGCCCTTCCTGGGCGAGGTGCCCCTGGTGCAAAGCATTCGCGAGGCCGGCGATGTGGGCCGCCCTGCCGTGCTCCAGGCCGGCACCCCGAGTGCCGCCGCCTTCAACGAACTTTGCGAAACGGTGTGGCATCGCCTGCAGCAGGCCATCACCGCCTGAACCATGTCCCGCCGCGAGACCAACGAGCTCCATCAGCGCGTACAGACCGCGCTCCAGGACCTGCGACCCTTCCTGGCGGCTGATGGCGGCGACATCACCCTGGAGGAGATCACGGCCGATGGCGTTGTGCGTGTCCGCTTGCATGGCGCATGCCGGGGTTGTGCCATGAGCCCCATGACCATGAAGGCGGGCGTCGAGGAGGCCATCAAGCGCGTTGCCCCGTCCATCAAGGCCGTAGAGGCCGTGAACATGGGGGAGGTCGCCTGAGCCGGGGAACAAGACGCCCGGGCCGTTGTTGTTCCCGCAGCCCCGCTGCGCCCCGTACCTTCGCTGCGTAAGTTCATGGAGACCATCCCCAAGCCCAAGACCGTTGAGACCCGCCGCAACGTGGTCATCCTGTTCGCCGGCGATTCCGGGGACGGGATACAGCTCACCGGCTCGCAGTTCACGGACACCAATGCCCTGTTCGGCAACGACGTCAGCACCTTTCCCAACTTTCCCGCGGAGATCCGCGCGCCTCAGGGCACCCTTGCGGGCGTGAGCGGCTTCCAGCTCCACTTCGGCAGCGTGGAGATCTTCACCCCGGGCGACCTGTGCGATGTGCTCGTGGTGATGAACGCCGCTGCCTTGAAGGCCAACCTGGCCAAGCTCAAGCGGGGTGGCACCATCATCGCCAACACCGACGGCTTCGACAGGAAGAACCTGCGTCTGGCCGGCTATTTCGACGATGCCGACCCCCTCACCGACGGCACCCTGGCCGCCTACACGCTGCACAGCGTGGACGTGACCAAGATGACGCGCAACGCACTTGAGGGCACTGCCCTCGGGATGAAGGAGAAGGATCGCTGCAAGAACATGTTCGTGCTGGGCTTCATCAACTGGATGTTCAGCCGCGAACTCGCCAGCAGCGAGCGCTTCCTGCAGCAGAAGTTCGCGAAGAAACCCGACCTGCTCGATGCCAACCTGCGCGTGCTGAAGGCCGGCTACCACTACGGGGACACCAGCGAGACCTTCACCACCCGCTTTGAGGTGAAGCCGGCTCCCATGCCCAGCGGCACCTACCGCAGCATCACCGGCAACCAGGGCACCGCGCTGGGCCTGATCGCCGCCGCGCAGAAGGCGAAGCTCGATCTGTTCTATGGCAGCTATCCCATCACGCCAGCGAGCGATATCCTGCATGAACTGAGCCGCCACAAGAACTTCCGCGTGCTCACCTTCCAGGCCGAGGACGCGATCGCGGCCATCACCTCGGCCATCGGTGCGCGCTACGGCGGTGCCCTAGGCATCACCGCCAGCAGCGGACCCGGCATTGCCCTGAAGACCGAGGCCATGGGCCTGGCCTTCATGCTCGAACTGCCGCTGGTGATCGTGAACGTGCAGCGCGGTGGGCCCAGCACCGGTCTGCCCACAAAGACCGAACAGGCCGACCTGTGGCAGGCAGTGCACGGCCGCAACGGCGAAGCCCCGATCCCCGTGATCGCCGCCAGCACGCCCATTGACTGTTTCGACATGGCCTTCGAGGCCGTGCAGATCGCGCTGGAGCACATGACCCCGGTGATCCTTCTCACCGATGGATACATCGCCAACGGCTCCGAGCCATGGCGCTTCCCGGCCTCCAAGGACTTGCCCGCCATCACCCCGCCCTTCATCAAGGTGCCGAATGATGGCGAGCGCTTCCTGCCCTATGCCCGCGACGAGCGCGGCGTACGCCCCTGGGCCCTGCCCGGACAGGCAGGCCTGCAGCACCGCATCGGTGGCATCGAGAAGCAGGACCGTACCGGCAACATCAGCTACGACCCGGCGAACCACGAGAGGATGGTGCGCCTCCGTGCTGAGAAGGTGAAACGCATCGCCGACCGCTTCAAGCCCATCCGCCTGGACAGCGGTCCGCCCGAAGGCGAGCTGCTGATCGTGGGCTGGGGAAGCACCT
>CAZUNW010000020.1:0-11968 GCA_964621425.1 uncultured Chryseobacterium sp.
CGAACTGGTGCGCCAGCGCCTGACCAAACCGGCCGCCTGAAGGTCATGGCGCATTACGGGCTGATCGGCAGTGCACTGGGGCACTCCCGGTCACCAGAGCTATTCCAAGCCATCTTCCGGCGCGAAGGGATCACCTCCGGCCGGTATGGGCTCTACGAGCTGCAGGATATCACCCACCTGCCGGCCCTGCTCGGAAATGCCCCCCAGCTGGCGGGCCTCAACGTGACCATCCCCTTCAAGCAGGCGATCATCCCGATGCTGCACAGCCTGGCCCCCGAGGCCACCGCCGTGGGCGCGGTCAACACCGTCCGCATCAGGGACGGACACCTCAGCGGGTATAACACCGACATCGACGGCTTCCGCGCCATGCTGGCCCCCCACCTCGAACTGCTGCGCTCGCAGGCCGGCACCATCCGCACGCGCGCCCTGGTGCTGGGAAGCGGCGGGGCCAGCAGGGCTGTGGCCTATGTGCTGCGCGAACAGGGCGTGCTGTTCCGTGTAGTGAGCCGCAGCCGCGAGCGCGGCGACCTGACCTGGGACCTTCTTGACCGGACGATCATGGGCGTGTGCAAACTGGTGATCAACACCACCCCGCTGGGCATGTGGCCCAAGGTGGATGAGGCGCCTCCGCTGCCTTACCATGCCATCGGCCGGGAGCACCACCTGCTGGACCTGGTCTACAACCCGGAGGAGACGCTGTTCATGCAGCGTGGACGGATGGCGGGCGCGGTGGTCGAGAACGGATCGGTGATGCTGCGGGAGCAGGCCGAGGCGGCCTGGCGCATCTGGCGCACCTGAGGGAACGCTCATCCGCAAATACTGCCCCCGCAGCTTGCGCACTTAAAGCCCTCCGCGCAGTAGCCCCCCTCTCTGGCGCCACAACCGGGACAACGCGTGCCCGTGGCCCCGGTGCCCTCCGGGATGTAACGTTGCAGGGCACGCACCACGCCGCTCTTCCAGGTGTTCAGGGATGCGTCATACAGATCCAGGTCGGCCACCACGGCCACGACGTGCGGCAGCGGCACCCCGTGGCGGAGTAAACCGCTGATCAGGACCGCATAATTCCTTGCCTCGGGTCCGAAGCTGCGGTTCAGGCCTTCCAGCGTCACCAGGCCCCCGGACACGTCATCATGCTCAAGATCGTAGCGTGCACGGACGGCACCCGGGGGCGTTCGCTTCACCACAGCGCCCCGCCGGACATGTTCCGGCAGCTGGGGCCCGGCGTCCGCCCGGCCCGTGAAGATCTCCCACGGGAGTCCATTGTGGAGGCTGACGACCGCGATCCAGGGCATGGTACCGTTAGAGAAGCGAAGGATGTCGGCATCCAGCCGCTCCGGCCGCTCGATCACCGGACCACCCCCGGAGCCGGGAGATCCCAGGAGCACGCCGCTGCGGCAGCCCTCACGGTATACAGTGATGCCCTTCAACCCCAATCTCCAGGCCTGTAAGTAGATGGCCTCCACCTCCTCCTCCGTGGCTGTGGCAGGCAGGTTGATGGTGCTGCTGATGGAATGGGTGGTGTACTTCTGGACCAGCGCTTGCAGGCGCAACCGCGCCGGATGGTCCACCTCACCGGCGGTGGCCCCCGAATAGGGGCCAGCACCTGCACGACCACCCGATATGCTCATCCAACGCTGGTATCCCGGATGATGCACCGTGAACTCCTCCCACCGGTCACCGGAGGCATCCGTGAAGGCGCTGCGCGCCGGGTCCGCGCCGGGGGACAACTTCCGGCGGCGGGTGTAGGACAGGCTATAGACGGGCTCGATCCCGCTGCTGGTGCGGGTTAGCAGGCTGAGCGTACCGGTGGGTGCCACGGTGCTGAGGCTGATGTTCCGGCGGCCATGCCGCATCATGCGGGCATGTACGTCCGGGAACTCCTCCCTCATCATGGCCACGAAGCCCGAACTGCGCTCCACCTCCGGATCGAAGCCGGTGAAAGGCCCGCGCTCGATGGCCAGGTCGATGCTGCTGTCGAACTCCGCCCTGCACTTGGTGCGCATGATGTCCTCCACGGTGCGGAGGGAAGCCTCTTCCCCGTAGCGCATCCCGAGCGCAGCCAGCGTGTCGGCCAGCCCGGTGAACCCCAGACCGGTGCGCCTTCCCGTGCGGCCGGTCTCGCGCAGCTGTTCCCAGGTGGTGCGCTCCACCACCTTGAGCGCCTCGGGCTCAGGATCGGCCTCCACCTTGGCCAGGATGCGGTCCACGGCCTCGCCCTCGAGGTCCACCAGGTCGTCCATCAGTCGCTGGGCCTCGTACGTGACCCTGGCGAAGGTCTCATGGTCGAAGCGCGCATCGGCAGTGAAGGGCCGCTCCACGAAACCGTACAGATTCAGCGCCATCAGGCGGCAGCTGTCCCCTCCCTGCATGGCGATCTCGCTGCAAGGGTTGGTACTCTCATTGCGGAAGCCTGGATAGACCGAGGATGTGGAATAGGTGTGCTGCCTGTCCCACAGGATGATGCCCGGCTCTCCTGTGCGGTGCGCACAGCGCACAAGGGTCCTCCAAAGGTCCCTCGCACGCACGGTGTGCTCCACCACGGGACGTTCCGCATCGACCGGCCATCGCAGGCGATACGCTCCGTCCGCCTCCACAGCACGCAGGAACGCATCGCTGATGCGGACGCTCACGTTGGCCCCGGTGACCTTGGCGAGGTCCTGCTTCATGGTAATGAAGCGCTCCACATCGGGGTGGGCGATATCCATGGTGAGCATGAGGGCTCCGCGCCTTCCCTGTTGAGCCACCTCCCGGGTCGTGTTGCTGAAGCGCTCCATGAAGGCGGCCGCACCTGCGCTCGTGCGTGCCGCGTTGTGCACGACCGCCCCTTCCGGCCGCAACGTGCTGAGGTCGAACCCCACGCCGCACCGGCGTTTGCAGAGCTGGGCCAACTGCTGGTCCGTCCAGAGGATGCCCCCGTAGCTGTCGTGGGGGGACGGGAGCACCACGCAGTTGCTGAGGGATGCGAGCCTGTGACGATCACCGAGCACCGCCATGATGCTTCCCTGGGGCACCAGCAGCCTGAACCCGGCGAACAGGGCGAGGATGTGCTCTGCAGTGAGCGGGGCACGCCGCCTGCCGTGCGCGGACAGGAAGGGATGCAGGCTGCGGGGGGCATGGCCATGGCGGGCCTCGATGCGCGCGAACTCATCCGCCATCCTGCGGTGCATGTCCTCCGGGGATCGCTCCAAGAGGCCGCCTTCCGCGTTGCGCAGCGCGTACGTGTTCATCCACGTGGTGGCGGCCAGCTCATCGTCCTCGAAATAGGCGCGGGCGGAAGCCAGCACCTCTGCGGGATCGAACGGTGTTGCGGCCGGCATGCGCGTATCAGGGGGCGTGTCCTGCTCAAGATATGTGGGCACGGGGCGGGGGAAAAGGACGGCCGTCAGTGCCGCCCCCACCTACTTTTGCCGCCCGCCATGGCCAACACCCGATTCACGGTGGACCCTTCACGCCTGGACGGCGTGGTGAGCGAACCGCTGTTCGCTGCCATTGCCGCGGAGGCAGCCGCACAGGCGGTGCCCGCCTTCGCCATCGGCGGCTATGTACGCGACCGCCTGATCGGCCGTCCATGCAAGGATATCGACTTCGTGGTGGAGGGGGACGGCATCGCCTTCGCCCAGGCGGTGGCCCGGCGGTTGCGCGCAGGCGAAGTGCACGTGTTCCGGACCTACGGCACAGCGATGTTCATGTATGGCGAACTCCAGGTGGAGTTCGTGGGCGCACGGCGCGAGAGCTACAGGAGGGACAGCCGCAAGCCCGAGGTGGAACCGGGCACCATCAAGGATGACCAGGAACGGCGCGATTTCACCATCAACGCCCTGGCGGTATCGCTGAACGCCGGCAGCCTTGGCGCCCTCGTCGACCCCTTCGGCGGGCTGCTGCACCTGGACCAGGGGGTGATCCGCACACCGCTGGACGCGGACATCACCTTCAGCGACGACCCGCTGCGCATGCTCAGGGCCGTGCGCTTCGCCAACCAGCTTGATCTCACCATCGACCCGGAAACCTTCGCGGCGATCGGCCGGAACGCGGCACGCCTGGAGATCATCAGCGCGGAGCGGATCCACACGGAACTCAACAAGATCATCGCGTGCGACCGGCCCAGCGTGGGTTTCAACCTGATGCGTGACAGCGGACTGCTGCAGGAGTTCTTCCCGGAGTTTGTCGCACTGAGCGGGGCCGAGGAGAAATACGGCATCGGCCACAAGGACAACTTCCACCACACGCTGCAGGTTCTTGACAACGTGTGCAAGTCAAGTGACGACCTCTGGCTGCGCTGGGGCGCCGTGCTTCACGACATCGCCAAGCCGCTCACCAAGCGGTTCGTGGCCGGGCTGGGCTGGACCTTCCACGGACATGAGGACAAGGGCGCTCGCATGGTGCCCAAGATCTTCCGGCGCCTCAAGCTGCCCCTCGACGAGAAGATGAAGTTCGTTCAGAAGCTGGTGGCGCTGCACCTGCGCCCGATCGCCCTCACCAAGGAGGAGGTGACGGACAGCGCCGTGCGCCGCCTGCTCTTCGACGCAGGCGACGATATCGACGCGCTGATGATCCTCTGCCGCGCCGACATCACCAGCAAGAACGAACGCAAGAAGGAGCGCTACCTGCGGAACTACCAGCTGGTCATGGAGAAGCTGCGTGAGGTTGAAGAGAAGGACCGCGTGCGCAACTTCCAGCCTCCGGTGACGGGCGAGGACATCATGGCTGCGTTCGGCATCCCCCCCTGCAAGCTCATCGGCGATATCAAGACGGTCATCAAGGACGCCATTCTGGACGGGCGCATCCAGAACGACCGGGAACAGGCGTGGGCCCTGATGCTGGAGGAAGGAGGCCGGCTTGGCCTAACAACGGTCCCCGATCGCGCCGGCTAGGGCAGCTGCTCGTTGCGCACGGCCGTAGGTACGGCTCCACCGATGGCCTGCAACAGGCGATCACGGTCGTTCCCCGCACCCGCGTAACGCACCAGGCCATCCAGCGTGGCATCTTCGGTCCAGTAGCCGGTGACGGTATTGGTCGGGACCACCCCACCCACACGGAGGAGCATGGCATCGCGGTCGTTCTGCGCACCGGTATACCGGAGCTGTCCATCGCGCACGGCATTGCCGCACCAGAGCAGGGCACGCCCGTCGCGCAGGCGCCTCGCGTCTGACCCGTAGGCCGCCACGAGCGGGTCGGAAAGATCGACCGATACCGGATCACGGGTGAGCGCAAGCGCCTGCGCAGTGCAGATGCCGAGGTGGTTGCGGTGCCTTACGGCGATGCGATGGTCGCCCGGAGCGGCAGTGAAGACCACAGGTCCACCAGCGGGGGCGATGATGTCACCATCCCGCTGCAGAAGCCCGTTGGCCGTGGCCAGCACCGTGGTGCCAGCACCACCATCACGCAGTTCAAGGAACACCCAGTCGACCAACGCGTCGGCGCCGGTGACGGCCAGGAGCGATGCATCCAGCGCCTGCCCGGCACCGCCGCCCACATGGAGGAAGCCGGCCGCACTGTTGGGCTCCACAACAGGAACGAGCCCCTGGCCGCGAAGGGCATCGCCCATCAGGTCGGATGCCTCATCGTAGGGACCGTCCAGCAGTGCCCGCACCTGCGCACGCACAACAATGGGTGGGCAGTCCGTGAACACGCTCTGCGCGGAGATCCGGGGCGAGAGGGCCAGGGAGTCGACAAAGGCATCACCCGCGGCGGGATCGTCCTTCAGGTAGCGCTTCAACCAGAGCAGGGCCAGGTCATGCGCTGCATCCTGCTGTTGGGCGCGCGTGAGGCTGCCCGGTCCACCGCAGGTCGTTTCCCCGAAGCTGCAGTTGAAATTGCTATTGGCGAAGTAGCAATGCCCACCCCCGGTGATGCTTACGAAGGCCTTGCAGGTGGAGGCGCTCGCGGTGTACATGGGGAGCTGGTTGGAGGCAGCGGGCGTCACGCAGTCCTGGCTGCCCGCGAAGACGAGGGTCGGCACGCTCACGGCACCTGCGGCCGCAATGGCGGAGGGATTCGTTTCCGCCGGGGCGAAGTTGACCACCGTGGTGACCAGGGAGGACGACGCGGCACCAAGGAAGGACGCGCCGCCACCCATGCTGTGACCCATCAGCGCCGAGGTGGATGCCACCCGACCGAAGAAGGGCGACACAGGATCATTGCCCGCCTGCTGCATGGCGTCGATCAGGAAAGCCAGGTCGAGCCCGAAGTTGCCGTGGCTGGGGGCCAGGCTTCCCTCCGTGGTGGGTAGCACCAGGATGAAGCCCTGCGGAACGAAGGCGTCCCGCAGGTTGGTGTAGGAGCCTGTGTTCATCACGAACCCGTGCCCGAAGACCAGGAGCGGGAAACGCCCGGGGGCAACGGGGGTGTTGCCGCCCGGCGTCGTCGCCGGATAGTAGAGGTCGCAAGCGATGGACCTGCCACCCCGCGTGGGGTCGCTGAAGGTGACCGAGCGGGATCCCACGGCGAATGACTGGGCCGGTAGCAGGGTGTGCAGCCCGAGGAGACAGGCGGTTGCAAGGATGACGCGGAACGGCATGAAGGAGGCTCTGTGACATGCAAGGTACATGGTGCGCACAATGCGGTAGCTTCGCGCCTTCACCCCAGCGCCATGCGCATCTACCGTTTCCGTGTCCTCCTGGATGATGCCAGCGAATCCTTCCGCGACATCGAGATCGGGAGCGAACAGGACTTCAAGGTCTTCCACGACGCCATCAAGCAGGCCTTCGGCTTCGCCGGCAGCGAGATGGCCTGCTTCTATGTGAGCGACGAGGAATGGAACAAGGGCGCGGAGATCCCGCTTGCCGACCTGGGCTTCGCGGAAGAGGGCACTCCCCCGCCGGCGCTCATGGACCAGGTGTACATCAGCGATCACATCCGCAGCACCAGCCAGCGTTTCCTCTACGTCTACGACTTCCTCCACATGTGGATCTTCATGGTGGAACTGATCGGGGCGGGCGATCCGGAGAAAGGTGTGACCTACCCGCGCGTGGCCCTTGCCGTGGGTTCACCACCCGCGGAAGGCAGCCGGATGGACGCTGCCTTGATGCCTCCGGAGGACGACGACAGCTACGCCGAGGACACCGAGGAAGTGTATGACCCGGACGAAGATATGGGCTTCGGTGACGATGAGGATGCGGACGGCGGCGGAGCGGATGACGGGCTCAGCGGCCACGAACCCCTGCCTGAGGACTACCACTGATGGCCACCGGCACGCTGGTGGTGGTTGGCGGCCCCACGGCTTCCGGCAAGACCGCGCTGGCAGCCATGCTGGCCGAGCGTCTCGGCACCGGGGTCATCAGCGCGGATGCGCGCCAGTTCTATGCAGCCATGCGCATCGGCACGGCGCGTCCGGACGACCATGAGCTCCGCGGCACACCCCACCACTTCCTCGGCCACCTGGGCCTGGAGGAGGTATGGAGCGCTGGGCATTTCGCCCGCGCCGCAGAGCCGGTGCTCCAGGACCTCATCGCAGCGCACGGCGTGGCCGTCCTGGTGGGCGGCAGCGGTCTGTACATCGACGCCCTTGTAAAGGGCCTGGACCCGCTCCCAACCGCGGACGAGGACCTGCGCACCGCACTGCGCCTGCGCATGGCCCGGGGCGGCCTCATCGCCTTGGTGCGTGAACTGGAACAACTCGACGCCGCCACTGCCGCGCGCATCGACACCAGCAACCCGCACCGGGTGCTGCGCGCGCTCGAGGTGTGCCTGCTGACCGGCAAGCGCTACAGCGAGCTGCGTCATGCACCGGCCGACCGAACCGATACACGCATCGTTCGGGTGGCCATGGTCATGCCGCGCGCAACGCTTTACGACCGCATCGATGCACGCGTGGACGCCATGATGGCCCGAGGCCTGCTGGAGGAGGCCCGGACGCTGCTGCCCCACCGTGGCCTGAACGCGCTCAACACCGTGGGCTACAAGGAACTGTTCATGCACTTCGACGGTGCGATCGACCTTGGCGCGGCCATCGCCCTGATCAAGCAGCACACCCGCAACTACGCCAAGCGCCAGCTCACCTGGCTGCGCCGCGACCCCACGTGGTATGGGGTGGACGCCCTTGACCTCCACCGCGCCCTTGCAGACACCCTCACCCTTCTCCCCTGATCGGGGTATGCCGCCGGGCCACCGTCCCGGCTAGTTTTGCGCATCCACACCCATGCGGATCACACCCCTCATCCCCCTTCTCGCGCTCACCCTGTCCACCAGCGTTAGCTGCACGCACAACGGACCTTCGGGAGGTGCCGCGCGCGAGGTGAACGTATACAGCCACCGCCATTACGACACGGACAAGGCCCTGTTCGAAGCCTTCACACGTTCCACGGGCATCAAGGTGAACCTCATCCTGGCGGATGACGACGAGGTGCTTGCGCGGATGGAACAGGAGGGCGAGCGCAGCCCCTGCGACCTGCTGATCACCAGCGACGCAGGCCGCCTGGGGCAGGCCCGGATGCGCGGCCTGCTGCGCCCGGTCCGCAGCGCTGTGCTGGACAGCGTGGTGCCAGGCGCACTGCGCGATCCCGAGGGGCATTGGTACGGCCTCACGATGAGGGCGCGGGTGCTGGCCTATAACAAGCTGAAGGTGCGGCCCGAGGAACTACCCACCTACCAGTCCCTTGCAACACCCCAATGGAAGGGCCGCGTGCTTGCCCGCTCCTCGGGCAACCTTTACAACCAGAGCCTGATGGCCGCCTTCGTGGCGCATTATGGACCCGACAGCGCACTGGCCTGGGCGCGCGGCTTGGCCGCCAACCTGGCCCGCGAGCCCAAGGGTGGCGACACGGACCAGTTGCTCGCCGTGGCCGAGGGCATCGGCGACGTGGCCATCGCCAACAGCTATTACATCGGAAAGCTGATGAGCGGCAACGAACCGGACCGCGCAAAGGCACGGGAGGTGCTGGCCGTGGCACTGCCCTCCCTGGGCGGATCGGGCACGCACGTGAACGTAAGCGGCGCGGGCGTGGCAAAACATGCACGCAATGAGGCCGAGGCGATCGCCCTGCTTGAATTCCTGCTGAGCCCCGAGGCCCAGCGTGCGTTTGCCGAGGGCAACAAGGAATACCCCGTGCGCGGCGGGGTACCGGTGGACCCGGTGCTCCAGGCCTTTGGCGCGTTGAGGCCCGACACCCTCGACCTCGACCAGCTGGGCTTGAACAACGCCACCGCGGTAAAGCTTATGCTCAACGCCGGCTGGCGCTGATCCATGGCGGCCCGGAGCAACACCGGCCGTTGGTCCCCAGGGCCGTGGACGGCCGTGCTGCCGGCCCTGCCTGTGCTGATGCCATTGCTGGTGGTGCTCACCGCGCCGTGGCATGCGCCGGCCCGGGAGTGGGACCACGTGCTCAGCAGCCTGCTGCCCGCACACACCGGGGACACGCTGGTGCTGCTCGCCGGAACAGTGGCGCTGGCAACGGCCATCGGCACCGGCTGCGCATGGTTGGTGGCCGCCTTCGAATTCCCCGGCCGCAGGATGCTGCGCTGGGCGCTCGTGCTGCCGCTGGCCATCCCCACATACATCAGCGCCATCACCTACGCGGCGCTGCTGGGGCCCACGGGCAGCATCACCCGGAGGGTGCATGAAGCCACAGGCCTGCGGCCTGATATCGTGGACCTGCCCGGCCTCTGCCTCGTTCTGGGCACCGTGCTCTTCCCTTACGTGTACCTGCCCGCGCGAGCCCTGTTCGCGGGAGGGCTTCGGAATGCGCTGGACGCTGCGCGCTGCCTGGGCGCCACCGGCATGCGCCGGTTCCTCCTCGTGGCGCTGCCCCTGGCAAGGCCGGCCATCGTGGGCGGGGCAGTGCTGGTGGCGATGGAGACCCTGAACGACTACGGCGCGGTGAAGTACTATGGCATCCGCACGCTGACCACGGCCATCTTCCAATGCTGGGGGGGACTGTACGACCTCGGCAGCGCCCTGCGCATCGGCGCCCTGCTGATGGTGTTCGTGGGACTGCTGCTCCTGCTGGAGCGCAGGAGCAGGCGGCACCGCCGGCAGGACAACGACGGACCGCCCCTGCAACGCATGCGCCTGGCCGGTTGGCGGGCATGGGCAGCGAGCACCGCCTGCGTGCTGGCACTCACCCTTGGCTTCCTGATGCCCGCAGGCAAGCTCCTGGCCGACGCATGGTCCGTGCTGCCCCGTTGGGAGATGGCCACCGACCTGCAGGCGCTCGGCAGCACGGTGGCCCTGGCCCTGGCCGCTGCAGGCACCACCCTCCTGCTGGCTCTGGCCCTGGCCTTTGCCTGGAGGCACGGGCGCGGAAAACTTCTGCGTGGACTGGTGCAGGGGACCACCCTGGGCTATGCAATGCCCGGCGCCGTGATCGCGGTGGGCATGATGACCGCCGCCGGAACCCTGGACCGGACACTTGGCCTGCCCTTCACGCTCATCGGCAGCATGGTCGTACTGATCCAGGCCTTCAACACACGCTTCCTGGCCGTTGCCCTCCATCCCGTGCAGGGTGGCCTGGCCGCGCAGCCGGCCGGGCAGGACGATGCCGCACGGATGCTGGGCGCATCCCCCTTGCGCACCTATCTCCACGTGAACCTACCCCTGCTGCGCCCCGTGGTGCTCGCCGCGCTCGTGCTGGTGGCCATTGACGTCGTCAAGGAATTACCGCTGACGCTCATCCTGCGTCCGTTCGGCCTGGAGACACTGAGCACGCGCGTCTTCGAGCAGGCGCGCATCGAGGAATTGGAGGCTGCAGCCCCTCCCGCCCTATTGATCGTGGCGTGCGGTCTGGTCCCTGTGCTGGTGCTGGACCGGCTCGCCAAGGACCATGGCTGACCGGCGGTCCTCAGCGCGCGCAGGCGCGCAACACCATCACCAGGACACAGCCCAGGAAAAGCAGGATGCTGATCCGGTTGATGCCATGCATGAAGCGCAGGTTGATGTTGCCCTCCCGGCGCCCGAACAGGGTTGTGGGATCGAGGTAGTAGGCGACGCGCTTCCAGAACATGGGTAGTATACGTGTAAGGGAGAACGAACAGGCCCGGCCTCAGGTTCGTTCGCGGGCCACCCCATCGAGCAGTGCATGCATGGTGGCCAGGTGGTGATCATCGTGCTCGGCGATCCACAGCAGCATGTCCATGGGCCGCATGGGCTGGCCGTTGCAGGGATGCGCCGAGGCGTGCTCGAGGCAATGGGCGGGAAGGGCCATCACGCGCCGGAGGAAGGCCTTCCGCTTCAGTTCGAACTCCTCGAGCATGTCGCCCGGCCGCCGCAAGCGATGCCCGTCAAGCTCGACCTCCTGGTGCTGCAGGTCGATGGGGCTGAGGCGGGGACGCATCGCCTCGAAATCGGCGATACGCTCCTCGAAGCGGTCCTGCAGGGCGAGCAGGTGCCCCAGGTGATCGAGCACGCTCCACCGTCCACTGACGCGCAGGCCAAGCGAGCCGGGCGCGCGATGCTGCAACAGGCCGCGCAGGCGATCCGTGGTGCCGCGAACCCGTTCGATCAACACGGGCAGCTCATCAACACCACGCCCGTAATCGAGCTGACGTCGGGTCCAGGGGACGGGTCGCATCATGGCAATGATACGGACGGCCGGGCGACCGCCGGCGGTGCCCGGCGCCTGTGGCAGGCCTACTTTTGTGACATCCGCCTGACACTTGCCATTCCAGCTCGTTTCCGAGTTCACCCCCACGGGTGACCAACCCGAGGCCATCCGCCAACTGGTGGCCGGCGTGCGCTCGGGAACCCCGTTCCAGACGCTGCTGGGCGTTACCGGTTCCGGGAAGACCTTCACCGTGGCCAACATGATCGCGGAGCTGGACCGGCCCGCGCTGATCCTGAGCCACAACAAGACCCTGGCCGCCCAGCTCTACGGGGAGTTCAAACACTTCTTCCCGCACGACCGGGTGGAGTACTTCGTGAGCTACTACGACTACTACCAGCCCGAGGCCTACGTGCCGGCGACGGACACCTACATCGAGAAGGACCTCAGCATCAACGAGGAGATCGAGAAGCTGCGACTGAGCACAACCAGCG
>CAZUNW010000020.1:11978-13249 GCA_964621425.1 uncultured Chryseobacterium sp.
GGCCAGCGTGAGCTGCATATACGGCATCGGGAACCCGGTCGAGTTCCACCGGAGCATGGTGGAGGGGCATGCCGGGCAGAAGGTGAGCCGGAACAAGCTGCTGCTGCAGCTCGTCGAAGGCCTTTACAGCAGACAGGACGCCGACCCGGCACGCGGCAACTTCCGGGTACGGGGTGATGTGGTCGAGGTCTACCTGGCCTATGCCGACGAAGGCCTCCGCATCCACTTCTGGGGGGATGAGATCGCGCGGCTGGAGCGGTTCGACGTGCCCGGGGGACGCAGCATCGAGGCTGTGGACAGGACCACCATCTACCCGGCGAACATCTTCGTTACGAGCCGCGACACCATGAACGCCGCCCTGCAGGCCATCCAGGAGGATTGCGGGCGCCAGGTGGAGTTCTTCAAGGGCATCGGAAAGCACCTTGAGGCCAAGCGCCTTGAGGAGCGTACGCTCCATGACCTGGAGATGATGCGCGAGCTGGGCTACTGCTCGGGGATCGAGAACTACAGCCGCTATTTCGACCACCGCCAGCCCGGCCAGAGGCCCTTCTGCCTGCTGGATTACTTCCCGAAGGACCACCTGCTGGTGATCGACGAGAGCCACGCCACCGTGCCGCAGGTCCAGGCCATGTACGGAGGCGACCGCAGCCGCAAGCGCAACCTGGTCGAGTATGGCTTCCGCCTGCCCAGCGCGATGGACAACCGCCCCCTGAAGTTCGAGGAGTTCGAATCCATGATGGGGCAGACCGTCTTCGTAAGCGCCACGCCTGCCGAATACGAGCTACAGTGCAGTGAAGGCGTCGTGGTGGAACAGGTGGTGCGACCCACAGGGCTGCTGGACCCGCCCATCGAGGTTCGCCCCAGCAAGGACCAGATCGACGACCTGCTCCACGAGATCCGCGTGCGCGCCGGGAAGGACGAGCGTGTGCTCGTAACCACGCTCACCAAGCGCATGGCCGAGGAGTTGAACGATTTCCTGGGAAGGAACGGTGTCCGCTGCAAGTACATACACAGTGATGTGGAGACGCTGGAGCGGATCGAGATCCTGCGGCAGCTGCGGCTGGGGGTGCTGGACGTACTGGTCGGAGTGAACCTGCTGCGCGAGGGCCTGGACCTGCCCGAGGTGAGCCTTGTGGCCGTGATCGATGCGGACAAGGAGGGCTTCCTGCGCAGCGACCGGAGCCTCACCCAGACCGCAGGGCGTGCAGCGCGTAACGTGAACGGCCTGGTGATCTTCTATGCCGACAAGGTGACCGAGAGCATGCAGCGCA
>CAZUNW010000020.1:13259-19100 GCA_964621425.1 uncultured Chryseobacterium sp.
GTCGCTGGTGGCGATTCTCGATGCTGACAAGGAAGGTTTCCTGCGGTCAGCGGGGTCGCTCATCCAGACGTCTGGCCGCGCGGCACGTAACCTCAACGGCCTTGTCATCATGTATGCCGACAAGGTGACGGACTCGATGCGGGCGTGCATCAGCGAGACGGAGCGCCGCAGGGCCAAGCAGCTCGCCTACAATACCGAACACGGCATCACCCCGCGCCAGATCAAGCGCGACCGCCAGGACGTGCTGCGCCAGACCGGTGTCCTCGAGATGAGCGACCGCGCCACCCCCAAGGCCTACGTGGAGCCCGAGGAGCTCAACCTCGCCGCCGACCCGGTGGTGGGCTACATGACCGTGCCGCAGCTCGAGGAGAACTGCCGCATCCTGGAGCAGGAGATGCGGAAGGCGGCCAAGCAGCAGGACTTCATCAACGCGGCCCAGCTCCGCGACGAGCTTTTCGCCATGCGGAAACTGCTGGATGAACGCCGGCAGGCTTCCCAGCCCGGCTGATCCGGGGCGCCGGGCCATGTGCCCGCCTGTGCTACTTTGCGATCAACCTGTACCGAAGAACCGACCATGAAGCACCCGCTACACCTGTCCCTCTCCGCCCTGTCGCTGCTGGCCTTCAGCCTTCCGTCCTCCGCCCAGCTTGAGTTCGGCGGTCGACCCTATGGACTCGACCGGGCCATCCACGGCCTCCCCGAGCCCCCCGTCACCGTGATGCCGCTCGTTGACACCGCGCCCCTGCTGGCCGAGGACGAGGCCCGGAAAGCGCAAGGCGTCAAGGGCCCCTGGCGCTTCGGGGTGAACCACGCCACCGACCTGCGGATGGACAACAGCGGCGTGTGGACCGTGCTGCCCAACGGCGACCGCGTGTGGCAACTGGCCATAGAGTGCCCCGGCGCGCTGAGCATCAACTTCGAGTTCAGCACCTACTCCGTGCCCGAGGGCGCACGTGTGTTCGTGCACACCCCCGCTGGCGAGCAGCTGGGTGCCTTTACCGCGGCCAGCAACGGCGGCTTCACCGAGATGGGTGTGGCCCCGATCGCCGGTGACCGCATCACCATCGAATACATCGAGCCCGCGGGCGTGACCGGCCAGGGCGACCTGCGGATCGGCCAGGTGACCCACGCCTACCGAGACATCATGGGCCTCACCAAGGGCCTCAATGACAGCGGCGCCTGCAACAACAATGTGATCTGCCCCGAGGGCGACCCCTGGCGCGACCAGATCCGGTCCGTGGCCATGATCGTCGTTGGCGGCTCCGGTGTCTGCACCGGCCAGTTGCTGAACAATTGCGCCCAGGACGAGACCCCCTATTTCCTCACCGCCAACCACTGCCTCGGCGGGTTCAATCCCGGCACCTCGCTCTATCGCTTCCGCTGGGAAAGCCCCACCTGCACGCCCACCCAGAACGCGGCGACCAACAAGACCATCAGCGGAGGCCAGTTGCTGGCGAACAATACCGGGTCGGACATGGCCCTCCTGCAACTGAACACCAATCCGCAGGACAGCTGGGGTGTGTTCTACTCCGGCTGGAACAAGGGCACCACCGCTGCCACGAGCGTGACGGCCATCCATCACCCTTCCGGCGACATCAAGAAGATCTCCTTCGAGGAACAACCCGTCACCTCCGGCAACTTCGGGGGCGCGCAGTGCTGGAAGGTCTCCGCATGGGATGACGGCACCACGGAGGGCGGTTCCTCCGGTAGCGGCCTGTGGGACCAGAGCGGCCTGCTGGTGGGCCAGCTGTTCGGCGGCCAGGCCAGCTGCGACTTCAACTTCAACGACTACTACGGCAAGTTCAGCGTGAGCTTCCCGATGCTTGAGCAGTGGCTCGGCAGCTGCGGCAATACCTTGGAGGGCCTTGACCCCGCCACCGTGGGCGTATCCGAGCTTGATGAGACAGCCGTGATCGGGCTCGCGCCAAACCCCACCAACGGGCGCGTAGTGGTGAGCCTGCCTGCACTTGGCGATGGGCCCGCCGTACTGACCGTGACCGACGCGCTGGGCCGTGTGGCCGAGGTGCGCAACGTGGCGCGCGGCACCGAGCGCCTGACGCTGGACCTTGCAGGCCGTGCCAGTGGCCTTTACCTGGTCGAACTCCGCCAGGGCGGCCGCCGCGTGGTGCAGCGGCTCATGATGGAGCAGTAAGCCGGGACCGATGTTCGGGGAAGGGCGGTCCGTGGGCCGCCCTTCCGCTTTCCGGGTGGTGCGCACGCGCTACCTTGCCCTCATGATTCGGACCGCGCTCCTGCTGCTCGGCGCCACCGCTCTGGCCGCATCGGCCCAGCCGACGGGCCTACCGGCATCGACTGACGGCGGGCGAAAGGAGGCCATGCTTGTGAACGATGCTGCGGTGACCGCCATTTTCGACCTGCCCGAACTGGTCTGCGGGGAGGACAGCATCACCCCGTACGTGACGCTCAAGAACAACGGCAGCAACACCCTGACGAATGCCGTGCTGCTGGTGAGCCTGGACGGCAATGTGCCCGTCCAACGACCCTGGAACGGCTCCTTGCTGACCGGCCAGACGACCAACGTCCCGCTGGGAACACTGGGCGTGGGCAATGGCGCACACACCTTGGGCGTGGCCAGCAGCCTGCCCAATGGCACAGCTGACAGCGACCCCGGCAATGATGCGGTGGGCCGTGCCTTCCTCGTCGCCTTTCCGGCGGAGACGGTGACCCTTGCGCTCACGCTGGACGATTGGGGCGGAGAGACCACATGGACCCTGGCCACGGACCAGGGCTTCGCCATCGCATCGGGCGGCCCCTACCTGAACGGACTGGCCGGTGAGGAGGTGGTGCTGCCCTTCTGCCTGGGCGACGGGTGCTACATCCTTACGGTGCAGGACGTGGCGGGCGACGGCATGTGCTGTTCCGATGGGCAGGGAGGCCTCGTGGTGCTGGACGGGGACAGCGTGCAGGTCGCATCGAGCGATGGCCAGTTCACGGACGCGCAGCAGGTACCCTTCTGCATCACCGCGACGGCCATCGAGGAGCGGCAGGAGGCCTCTGTGTTCCGCCTGTGGCCGAACCCGGCCGACGAACAGCTGGTCATCGATGCCCACTGGGCCGAACGGCTGGACCTGATGGATGGCTCCGGCCGGACGGTCGGGAGCTGGTCCCTGCGGAGCGGGGATGAAGCCCGGAGGCTGTCCATTACCGACGTGGCACCTGGGCTGTATCTGGCGACATGCAGCGGCAACGGCCGGCGGCGCACCCTGCCGGTGCTCATCCAGCACTGAGCGTCAATAGCGCCATGCGTAGTAGAGGAGCTTGAGGTACTCGTTGGTGAGCATCACCAGCCCATCCTCATCCCGCCACCACTCCTCCTCCTTGAACTGGGTGGAAGGCGCACCATGAAGCAGCACCGTTACACCCGCCTTTCGGGAGTGCCGCTCAAAGACCATGTGCACGCGCCTGAGGTGGAAGCGGGAGGACAACACCATCACCGTATCATGGCCCGCATGATGGGCATGGGCCAGGATCACATCAGCCTCCTCGGCCGTACTCGTGCCATAACGCAGCACCGATCCCGTTCCCGGAGGCAGGCCGGCCCGTCGCGCGGCCTCCAGGCCCACCTCCGATTCACGCATTGCGATGCCCACCGCTTCGAGCGCCGTGGCGGTGTTGGAGCCCGTGAACCAAGCATGGCCGCACCACCCTGCACGCACCACCCGCGCCGCTTCGCGGCCGCGGTCCAGCGAGGCGCCACCGAGCACATAGAGCGCGTCCGCCCGCGCAGGCGGGTCCTCACGGATGAGGAAGCGGCCGATGCCACGCAGCACGGGATGACGGGCGAGCCAGAGGCCGGTGAGCAACGCAACGGGCACCAGCAAGGCGATGACCTTACGGGCAGGGAGCACGCGCGCGGCCATGGCCCGACGTTCAGTAGGCGCCGCTGCGACGGCGCATCGCCCATTCCAGGGTGAGGAGCAGCAGGAAGAGCGCGAAGGGCCATCGCAGCTCGATCAGGTCCGTGGTGCTCGCGTAGGCATGGCTGCGCGGGGCCAGGCGCTGGTCAGCCAGCAGCGAATCACGAAGGGCTCCGATGTCCCGGGGTACCACCATGCGCCCACCAGAGGATGCGGCGAGATCGGCCATCAGCGCATGGTCGGCCACCGTGCGCACCGCCTCGGCCTGTACGGGACGAACGAGGAACTCCCCGGTGGCGGTGAAGGTGGCCCCATCATGGACCGTGCGCGCGACATAGGTGTAGCGCCCGGGGGCAGCCCCGTTGATCACGAGGCGATGTCCGCGTCCGGAGCGGGAGAAGGTGAACGGACGCTCAAGCCCGGCCTCGTCCTTCAAAACAAGGCCCACCTCGACTTCACCGACCAGTTCGTAGGCCGCATCATAAAGTTCGGCCTGCAGCTCAACGGATTCCTGGTCGTCGAACACATCGGCATGCTGGACGCGGAACCGGTCCGCCTGCGACCGGTTGGCCATCAGCTGCACGAGCTTGCGGAAGAAGCCATCGAACCGCTCCGTGCTCCCGTTCTGTTGCTGGTCGGCCAGGCGCCAGCGCCAAAGCCCCTCACCGGTGATCACCGCCGAGCGCGCACCTGACTGTGGCCGCTGCACAAGGAGCAACGGCTGTTCGGTACGCACCATGCCGATGCGCTGCCGGAAGCACACCACGGCGCCCTGGCCTGCCTGGTACTTGCCGAACGGCACCTGGAGCGGCGGGAACCGTTCGAAGGCCTGGGGAACGCGGGCATCGACCTGGAAGAGTGCGAACGCCGGCTCGAAGAGCGGCTGCGCATCGGTGGTGGCAGTGCGCTGCGCCCCCTCCACCCGCACACCCACGCCCAGGCCGTTGAGCGCCTCCATGTCCATCTCGGCACCGAGGATGAACAGCGTGGGCACGCTCCGGTCACGGCAGCGCTGGATGAGGGACCGACCATCCGCACGCAGCGATGGCAGGCGGTGCAGCACCACCAGGTCGAACGCGGTGACATCGGCCGGCGCACGGTCAAGGGTGGCCGTCGTGACCGTGTAGGCCTCGGAACCCGCGAGGGCGCGGGCCAGGGCGCCCAGGTCCGGGTGTGGGGCATCGCCCAACAACAGGATGCGCTGGCGGTCATCCAGGACCTGCACCACCACCTCCATGGCGTTGTTGCGGTCCGAGAACTCCCCTTCCACAGGCCGAAGCACAACGCGGAAACGCTGCATCCCGGAGGCGGTGGCCTTGACAAGGAGGGCGACCTGTTGCTGGTAGGGATCGGCGCCCACGATCACCTCGCGCTCCAGGAGCATCCGCCCACCCTGTTCCACGGCCAGCCGAGTGGTGCGTCCCTTCAGGTGATGGGCCTCAATGCGTACGAGCAGGGGGAACTCGTTGCCCAGGTAGGCCACGCGGTTGGCCTCCACGCCACGCACCAGGAGATCGGGGCGCACCGTGGTATCACCCAGGGCGATGGTATGCACCGGCACACCCAGCCGCACAGCCTCATGCCGCGGGTCTCGGCCCCTGTTGGTGATGCCGTCCCCGTCCACGATCACCGCACCCAGGTCGGGGCCGGCAAAGCGGTCGTGCACCTCGCGGAGGAGCCCGGCCAGGTCCGTACGGTTGTCCGCCTGGTCGAAGGAGAGCCCTTCACGTACGGTTCGACCGTAGGTGAATGTGCGCACATCAAAGCGGTCACCCAGTCCCGCAGACAGCTCGTCCAGGGAGGCCCTGTAACCACCGCGCAGGGCAGCCGTGTCGCCCGCCAGCAGAAGGGATGAACTGCCATCGTGCGCCAGCACGAGCACCGGTTTGCGGACCTCGCGTACCCAGGCGCGCACCACGGGCCCCAGCGTGGTCGCTTCCTCCAGCGGATTGCCCAGCACGTA
>CAZUNW010000020.1:19110-20140 GCA_964621425.1 uncultured Chryseobacterium sp.
CAGAGGAAGGCACGTCCCCATCCATGGCGCCGTCCGGCGCCACGGTAGAGCACCCCGGCGTAGGCGATGCCCAGCAGCGCACAGAGGGGGATCAGCCAGGGGCTGTGTGTCAGGCTCAGGTCCACGTTGCAAAGGTCAGGTATCCGCAGGCGAAGGCAGCGGGCATACGGTCGCGGGACCGCGAAGCATGGGCCGGGAGGTACCCTGCGCTAGGTCAGCATGCCCCCGCACACGTTCAGGGTCTGGCCGGTGACGTACAGGCTGAGGTCGCTGGCGAAGTACACGCAGGCGTTCGCCAGGTCGGCAGGGGTTCCACCGCGCTTCAGTGGAATACCCTCGCGCCATTGCTCCACCACCTTCTGGTCGAGCACGCCGGTCATCTCCGTTTCGATGAAACCGGGCGCGATGGCATTGCTGCGGATGTTGCGCGAACCGAGCTCCAGGGCCACGCTCTTGGTGAATCCGATGATGCCGGCCTTGCTGGCCGCATAATTGGACTGGCCCGCATTGCCCTTGACACCCACCACACTGCTCATGTTGATGATGCTGCCGCTGCGCTGCTTGAGCATGGTGCGCATCACGGCCTTCGTCATGTTGAATACGCTCTTCAGGTTGGTCTGCATCACCGCATCCCAGTCCGCCTCGCTCATGCGCATCAGGAGCTGGTCGCGGGTGATGCCGGCGTTGTTCACCAGGACATCGAGCCTTCCCCAGGCGTTCACCACTTGGTCCACCGCGGCCTGCGCAGCATCGAACTGTGCGGCATCGCTCTGGATGGCCAGCACGCGGCGACCGGTGCGGTCGGCCAGTTCCGCGGCAAGCCCGCCGGCCTTTTCCGGGCTGCTCACGTAGGTGAACGCCACATCCGCACCTTCGTCCAGGAAACGTTCCACGATGCCACGGCCAATGCCGCGGGTGCCGCCCGTGATGAGCGCGGTCTTGCCAGCAAGGAGTCCCATGCGGCGAATGTAATCGCGGCGGGCTTAAGGACCGGTCAGCCCAGCACCTCCTTCACCTTCGCGCCGATGGT
>CAZUNW010000021.1:0-17205 GCA_964621425.1 uncultured Chryseobacterium sp.
ACCGGCCGCTGGCGCGCGCACTGGCGCTGCTGGCCCTGCTCCTCCCCCTTAGCGTCGTTGCGCAGCAATACCGCCTGCGCGGAGTGGTGAGCGATGCCACCACCGGCGAAACGCTCATCGGGGCCACCGTGACGCTGAAGGGTACGCGCAACGTGACCCAGACCGATGTGGAGGGCCGTTTCGAACTGACGGTCAACGAACTGCCTCCATGCACCCTTGTGGTGAGCTACGTGGGCTTCAACGACCTGGAGATGGTGGTGCAGAGCGCCGACCAGGAGCTGCGGTTCAAACTGAACGCGGACCAGGTGCTTCTGGAGGAGGCCGAGGTGGTGGGCAGCAGGATAAGTGGGAAACAGAAACAGGCGCCGCTCACCGTGGAGAGCATGGATATCATCGCGATCCGCGAGGCACCCAGTGGCGATTTCTACGAGAGCCTGGGTACCCTCAAGGGGGTGGACATGACGGCCGCAAGCTTCGGCTTCAAGGTGATCAACACGCGCGGGTTCAACAGCACCAGCCCGGTGCGCAGCCTGCAGCTGATCGACGGGGTGGACAACCAGAGCCCCGGCCTCAACTTCAGCCTGGGCAACTTCCTTGGTGCCAGTGACCTGGACGTGATGAAGGTGGACGTGATCGCCGGCGCGAGCAGCGCTTTCTACGGCCCCGGCGCCTTCAACGGGGTCATCAACATGACCACCAAGAGCCCCTGGGCCTTCCCGGGCCTCAGCCTGAGCGCCAAGGCGGGCGAGCGGGACCTGCTGGAGACCGCGGTCCGGTGGGCCCAAGTGTTCAAGGACCGGCAGGGCAACGGCCGCTTCGCGTACAAGTTGAACCTCTTCGCCATGCCCGCCGAGGACTGGTATGCGCAGAACTATGCGCCCACCAGCAACAGCCCCACGGGCGTGGACAACCCCGGCCGCTACGATGCGGTGAACAGCTACGGGGATGAGTGGGTGACGGTGAACAACGACTTCAGCAGCACCCTGTTCAGCCGGCGGCAATACCCGGGGCTGGGCCTTTTCCTGCGACCGGGCTACCGCGAGGCCGACCTGGTGGACTACGGCACGAACAACCTGAAGGCCGGCCTCAGCCTGCACTACCGCATCGCCGACAGCATCGAGGTGCAGCTGGCCAGTAACTACAGCCGCGGCAGCACCGTGTCCCAGGGCGACAACCGCTACCGGCTGGAGAACGTGCAGTTCTTCCAGCACCGGCTTGAGGTGGGCAGGCCCGGGCGCTGGTTCGTGCGCAGCTATGTGACCCATGAGGACGCGGGTGACACCTACGACATCTACACCACAGGCCTGCGGCTGCAGGAGGCCAGCGGCTCCACGACGGAGTGGAACATCCGCTATTTCACCCTGTGGGAGACCTGGATAAAGCCCCTGCTGAACAGCACGCAACCGGGTTACCTGACCCCCGGCGAGGCCATCGCCGAGGGCATCACCACCCAGGAGGCATACGATGCCTACCTCGCGCAATTCGTGGCGGACAATGCCGGGCTCTTCACGGGTTACCACCAGCTGGTGGCGGACAGCATCGGCCGCACGGACAACACGGAACTGGACCCCGCCTACAACGTGGGCACGGAGCGCTTCGATGCCAAGCTGGACGACATCCGTTCGCGCCGGTTCACCGATGGCGGATCGCTGTTCTACGACCGCTCCGCGCTATACCATTCGATGGGCGAGTACCGGTTCACCCCGGAGTTCGCGGACATCACCGTGGGCGCCAACGGCCGGTCCTACCGACCCAACAGCGCGGGCACCATCTTCAAGGACACGGCGGACGTGCGCATCACCAACTGGGAGCTGGGCGGTTACGCCGGCATCGAGAAGGAACTGGCCGATGAAAAGCTGCGCTTGGCCTTCACGCTGCGCGTGGACAAGAACCAGAACTTCAAGCCGCAGGTCTCCCCCGCCATCAGCGCCGTCTACACGCCCGCCCCCGACCAGGTGGTGCGCCTCAGCGTGAGCCGCGGGGTACGCAACCCCACACTGGCCGACCAGTACCTGTTCTACAACGTGGGCCGCGCGATCCTTCTGGGCAACATCGAAGGGCAGTTCGAGGAGGGCCGCGACAGCCTCGTCACGGTGGAGAGCTTCAATGCTTACCGCACCTCCCCCACCCTGCTGGAAGGCCTTGACCAGCTTGACTACTTCAATGTGGACCGCATACGGCCCGAAAAGGTGCTCACCGTGGAAACAGGCTACCGCGGAACCCTTGCCGAAAAGGTGTACGTGGATGCCAGCGCCTACACGAGCTGGTACACGGACTTCATCGGCTACCTGGTCGGGATCGACGGCAGCTTCGACCCCATCACGGGCTTTCCCGAGCAGCTGCAGGTCTACCGCGTGGCGGCCAACAGCACGAGCACTGTGCGTACGCTTGGCGCCAACCTCGGGGTGAACTACTACCGGAAGCGGATGACCTACAGCGCCAACTACAGCTACAACCGGCTGGTGACGGACGAGGACGACCCCATCATCCCTGCGTTCAACACGCCGCTGAACAAATTCAACATCGGCCTTACGGGCCACGATCTGCGGATACCGGGCACGGACCGCCGCGACCTGGGCTTCGGCATCAACTACAAGTTCGTGGAGGGGTTCACCTTCGAAGGCTCACCGCAGTTCACCGGTGCGATCCCCAGCTATGACATGGTGGACGTGCAGGTGAACGTGAAGTTCCCCAAGCCCGGCCTGACCGTCAAGGTGGGCTGCAGCAACCTGTTCGGGATCGTGCCCCTGCTGGATGAGCGTGTGGAGAACGCGGACCGGCTGGCCCGCATCGCGAGCAACAACGTGTTCCTGGTCTACGGGGGTCCGGCCGTGGGCCGCCTGGGCTACCTGCAGCTGATCTACGAGCTGGACCGCCGCTGAGCACAGGGCGGCCCGAGATGGCGCGACAGTAACACGAGAGGCCCGGCTGACGGAGGTTCTGTGCGGGTTCGACCTGCACAGCTATATTCGGATCCTGATCCAAAACCAGCATCCATGAAAAGAGCCCTACACCTGCTGCTGCTCGGACTGCCCCTGACGGTGGCCGCCCAACAGCGCTACATCGACGAGGTGTTCACCCCCGGCCAGGTGGTGATCACCCCGAACGTGCCCTACGGCGTGAACATCGACTTCCTGACCAGCAACCTGGCCAGCCCCAACGTACCCACCGAGGTCGTGCAGCTGCAGACGCTGGTGAGCACCCAGCAACCCATCCCCACAGCCTTCTTCGACCCCACGGACGGCACCACCGCGGTGAAGGTGCGTGAACTGCGCATGGACATTTATGAGCCGGACCAGAACGTGGACAACGTGACGGAGCGCCCGATGGTCCTGTACATCCACACCGGCAACGCCCTCCCCCCGCCCCAGAACGGCAGCCCCGTGGGCACACGCACGGATAGCACGGCCGTGGAGATCTGCAAGCGCATGGCGCGCCGCGGCTACGTGGCCGTGAGCATGAGCTACCGACTGGGCTGGAACCCCCTGGCCGCCACCGAGGAGGAGCGCCGCGGGCAGCTGCTCAACGCCGTTTACCGCGCCATCCATGACGTGCGCCAGTGCGTACGCACCCACAAGGCCGTGGCCGCAGGTGCCAACACCTACGGCATCGACGCCAACAAGATCATCGTGCTGGGCGAAGGCACCGGTGGCTACATCGCCCTGGCGCACAACACCCTCGACAAGGGCAGCGAGCTCTTCGTGGAGAAGTTCCTGCCCGATCCGTTCACCCCGACGGTGAGCTACGTGGACACCAACGTGGTGGGCAACCTGGCTGGCTTCAACGGTCAGCTGAGCCTCTACCGCCCGAACGGTTTCGACCACGAGACGCATTTCTGCGTGAACTTGGGTGGCGCCCTGGCCGACACCACTTGGGCCGAGGCCGGCGATGCCCCGATGGTGGCATTCCACACGGTGTTCGACCCCTTCGCGCCTTTCACCTACGGCATCGTGATCGTGCCCACCACGGGCGGACCGGTGGTGGATGTGCCCGGCAGCAACTTCTTCATTCCGTGGGTCAACGACCTGGGCAACCAGGCCAGCTTCGCCACCCTGCCCGGCGGCGACCCGTACACCGACCGTGCCCGCTCGCTTTACGGCCAGACCGTGGACGGCGTGACCATCTCCAGCGGCGCTGAGGGCCTGTTCCCCTTCATCCGCCCCCGTTGGCCGGCACCCGCCAGCGACGAGGCCAGCCCCTGGCAGTTCTGGGACCCCAACAGCCCGCTGGCCACCGCCGTGATCCCTGGTCTGGGCATCACCACGCACCAGGCCAGCCTTGCAAGCAACCCCGACATGAGCCCCACCAAGGCCCGCACCTACATCGATACGATCATGGGCTACATGAACCCCCGCATCGTGTGCGCGCTGGAGCTCGGCCCCTGCTCGCTGGTGGGCATGGATGAGGAGGGCGCCCTGGATGCCGGGGTGTCCATCTACCCGAACCCCGCCGCTGGCCTGTTCACCGTAGCCACCACCGGTGCGGTGATCCGTTTCGCCGACATCCACGATGCCACCGGCAAACTGGTACGCTCGCAGCGTGTGAACGCATCGCGCGTCATCCTGGACCGCAGCGGCCTGGGTGCGGGGATCTACCTGCTGCAACTCCGCACGGACAACGGGTCCACCACCCATCGCCTGGTGCTCGAGTGACCGGACAGCGAACGATACGCGAAGGCCTCCGCAAGGGGGCCTTCGCCGTTCCCGGCCCCCTACATTCGCGCCGCACACCATCGCATGGAACGCATCACCGAAAGCCCTTCGCGGCACGACGGACTCGAGCACATGTCCACCGCCGAACTGCTGTCGCGCATCAACGCGGAGGACCGCGTTGTGCCGGAGGCGGTGGGCCGTGAACTGCCCGCCATAACCGCCTTGGTGGACGCCATCATTCCCCGCATGCGGAACGGAGGAAGGCTCTTCTACCTGGGCGCGGGTACGAGCGGCAGGCTGGGCATCGTGGACGCAAGTGAATGCCCCCCCACCTTCGGTGTGCCGCACGGCCTTGTTGTAGGCCTGATCGCGGGTGGCGACCGTGCGATCCGCAAGGCGGTGGAATTCGCTGAGGATGACCGCGCCCAAGGATGGAAGGACCTCGAGGAGCACGCCATTGGCCATGACGACGTGGTGGTGGGCATCGCGGCCAGCGGCGGCACACCCTATGTGGTCGGCGCCCTGCAGGCCTGCCGCGAGCGCGGCATCCTCACGGCCTGCATCACCTGCAACCCCGGTTCGCCGGTCACGGTCGTGAGCGACCATCCCGTGGTGGTGGTGGTGGGGCCCGAGTTCGTCACCGGCAGCACGCGCATGAAGAGCGGAACCGCACAGAAGCTCGTGCTCAACATGATCAGCACCAGTGTGATGATCGGGCTGGGGCGTGTGAAGGGCAACCGCATGGTGGACATGCAGCTCAGCAATGTGAAGCTCATCGACCGCGGCACCCGCATGGTGATGGAGGGCCTCGGCATCGACTACGAGCAGGCGAACGCCCTCCTGAAGCAGCACGGCAGCGTGCGGCGGGCCATCGAGGCGGGCCGGGCCTGAGCGCGCCCCGAGCCTACTCCTCCACGAAATCCATGTCGCGGTGGAAGGTCTCGTGCATGCGATATGCCGCCCAGAAGGCCGCACCGATGCATACGACACCCACCACCAGGGCGCCGGTCACATGGCCCATGGGAACCGCCAGGAACTTGAATGCATTGGTGACCGGCAGCACCGCGCCACGAACGAAGTTGGGCGTGGATGTGGCCACCGTGCTCCGGATGTTGGTGCCGAACTGCTCACCCGCCACGGTGACGAAGATGACCCAGTAGCCGGTGGCCGCCCCAAGCGCCAGGCACAGCCAGTTGTACGCGGCGATGGAGGCGCCCCGCATGCCGAAGAGGAAGAAGAGCGTTAGGGCCAGGTTGGCCGCCAGGTAGATGAGGATCACCCTGCGCCGGCTGCGCAGCACCTGGCTCAGCAGCCCGCTCAGCAGGTCCCCGATGCTCAATCCGATGTAGGCGTACTTGATGGCCACGCCGTTGATGCGCTTGAGCCCGTCGGCGTCCAGCGCGCTGGTATCGATGCCCAATTCGGGCACGAACACGTCCTGGCTCAGGCTCACCAGCACCCCGATCACATACCAAACCGGCACGCCGATGAGGATGCAGCCCAGGTAGCGAAAGAAGCGCGCACGGTCATTGAACAACAACCGCAGGTCGCCCTTGCGCACCTTGCTCTCCCGCATGCCATGGAAGAGGCCGCTCTCAAAGGTGCCCACCCGCAGGGCCAGCAACACCAGGCCCATCAGCCCGCCCACCAGGTAGGTGACCTGCCAGGTCATCAGCGTCCGGCCCGTCATGGCCTCCCACAGGTGGCCCAGCCAGGCGCCCTTGTCGGCAACCTCGGCCGCGAACACAGCGCCTAACGCACCGAAGGTGACCACGACCACCGTGCCGTAGCCGCGCTTGTCGCGTGGCATCGTCTCGGTGATGAGCGTGATGCCGGCACCCAGCTCACCCGCAAGCCCGATGCCCGCGATGAAGCGCACCACCGCGTACATGGTGAGGTCGAACGTGAATGCATTGGCGATGTTGGCCACACTGTAGAGCAGGATGCTCCCGAAGAGCACGGTGATGCGCCCCTTCCGGTCGCCCCAGACCCCCCAAAGGATACCGCCCACCAACATGCCGAGCATCTGCCAGTTGAACAGGTCGATGCCCACATCCATGATGCGCGGGTCACCAGGCCCTAGGATGAACTCCAGGCTCTCCCGCTTCACCACGTTGAAGAGCACCAGGTCGTAGATGTCGACGAAATACCCAAGGGCCGCAACAACGACCAGGACCAGCGAACGACCGGGAAATATGTCCTTCATGTTCACTGCAGGATCTCGCGGGCATTTGTAGTGATGGTGGCGGCAAGGCGCTGCATGGGCACGTCGTTCTCATCCCCCCCGAAGGGATCCTCGATCTCCTCCGCGATGAGCTCCAGGCTGGCGAGCACGTAGAAGATGAACATCACGGAGGGTACGGCCCACCAGCCCAGTGAAAAGGCAAAGCCCACGGGCAGCGTGATCGCATAGAGCACGATGAACTTCTTGATGAAACTCGAGTAGGAATAGGGTATCGGCGTATTCTTGATCCGCTCACAGGCGCCACAGATATCCATGAAGGCGTTCACATCGTTGCTGAGCAGGATGAGCTGCTCACCGGTGATGGCACCCTCGCGGAACAGGCGCTGGATGCGCAGGTGCATGGCACTCACCACCTGCACGGGCACATGCTTGGCCCTGTCGATCGGCGGCAGCTCGGGATGCTGCTCCTCATCCAGTTCCAGACGCGTGCGCTCGCGCAGGAGATGATCGCCCAGCTCGGTGGCGAAGAGACCGATCAGCCGTGCGAATAGCGCACGCCCCTCCGCATCATCCGGGCGGAGGTAGGCGGCAAGCCGCAGGGCAAGGTTGCGGCTCACGTTCACCAGTCCGCCCCAGAGCTTGCGGCCCTCCCACCAGCGGTCATAGGCCGTATTGGTGCGGAAGACCAGCAGCATGCTGATGGCGAAACCCAGCAGCGTGTGCATGGTGGTGATGTTCCGCAGGGGATGGTCGGCGGGAAGTCGCAGCCAGCGGAGCTCAATGGCCACGATGGCCGCTGTGAGCAGTCCCATCACAACGGTGGGCAGCATCGCCTTGCGGAAACTGCCGGACCGGTGGAAGTCGAGCACCGGGCGTACCCAGTCATGCGGATCGTGTACGATCATGGCTGCGGGGACGAAGGAACGCCACCGGGGCGTGAAGGGCAAATGCGGGTGGACGGAAGCCTCAGGGGGCGCATACCACGCCACCTGCCCATGCGGCGCAGGCGCTGCAACGGCATCATGCCATCAACGAACGCGCGGGCAGAGCCGCTTACTCGCCGGCGACGCCGGCGGCACGCTGCAGCACCCCCGGTGGCATAAGGGGCTCCTCCCCGGCGACCTTCAGGACGGCCGGATCGGCCTGCCCGACCCGGAGCGGGGTGCGGGCCTGTGGACCCGGCGCCGCCGGGAAGCGCTCAGCGGAGTAGGCTGCGAGGGTGCCGTCCGGGTTCACCTCGTCGGCCCGATTGGCCACAACGGTGTAGGAGAACGGCACGTCCGATGCACCACCATACAGCTCCACGACATCGAACCCGTTCGCGGACTTGTTTGTGACGAACACGCCGCGGCAATCACCCTCAAGCTGCACGAAGACGCGGAGGGGATGCTGCTCGTTGACGGTGATGTTCCTCGACAGGACGGGATCGATACGCACATGGGTGCGGCCATCCACGAGACGGCCTGACCCGTAATCCATGAAAAGGTTCTCGGGCGCCTCCGGTGCACTAAGCGCGACGCGGTTGCCCTGCAGGTCGGTCACCACCGTGTTCACGGTACCCGGTCCAATGATCTTGCGCAGCACGCCGCCATTATCCCGCACACCCACATAGCTCCACGTCTGGGGAACGCCAGAGGACGCGACCTCGAAGTAGCCTCCTGCTGATGCGTCGGATCCATTGGTTGAAGCGGTGGAGGAGCCAGACGTGTTCACGGCGGTCGATGCGAAGCCCATCACCCCGTACTGGCTTCCCGTGGCGGCCAGGCCGCAGCCTGAGGACGGGGTGGACAGGTTGTTGGTGAGGTTGTTACCGACCGCAAGAACGCCCACGCCACTGGCGGCCGACTTTCCGATGGCGAACAGGCCCACCGAGGCGCCGTTCACGGCGGCGCCCGAACCGTTATTGAGCAGGGTGCTCACCACGTTCTGTCCGGTGACAAGCAAGCCCGTTCCCGAAGCATTCGTGTTCACCGCGTTCACACCGAAGCCGGAGGCTGACGCCACCTGGCCGTGCACCCCATAGGTGGCTCCCGTCGTGGCGGAGGCGTCACCCCGCACGCCTTGTACGAAACCGGAGCCCGATGGCGTGCCGTTCACGGAGCCACGCACGCCGAAAGCATTCTGCCCACTCGGGATCGCATTGGCCGTATTGAAGCCGCGCACACCGGCACCGCTCCCCGTGGCAGCCGTCTGCCCTTGGACACCGTGGGCGGGGTTGATGGTCATGCTCATGTTGATGCCGAACACGCCCGTGCCGCTGGGGCTGTCAGTCTGTCCATAAGACCCGTGCGCTGCACCGGCCACGGCGGTATTCACCCCCAGCACACCCATGGTCAGCGCCGCACCGGCCGAACCACTTGCCTCCCCGCGCACCCCGCTCGCCACGGCCGCGTTTGGTCCCGCCCCTGCCGGTGCCGTGGCGTTCTTGCCCAGCACACCCTGGCTCGTGGAGGAAATGGCGGTGGCCGTGCCGTGGAAGGTACCAAGCACCCCGGTACCCGCCCCTGCCGCACCACCGTTCACATCACCGAGCACGCCCACGCCGTTACCCGCCGAATAGCCGTTGATGGCGCTGGTGCCGATGACGTTGCTGATGGAGGCCGAACCCCCGTTGGTGGTGTTGCTGGCATAGACGGAGAATACATCCCCGGATCGGATGCCTGTGTTGTTCAGCACCACCTGGCCCGGCGTGGCGCCATCACCCAGTATCCGCATCCGTTCATGGACCGCGGAACCG
Organism: uncultured Chryseobacterium sp.; assembly: GCA_964621425.1. Taxonomy (GTDB): domain Bacteria; phylum Bacteroidota; class Bacteroidia; order Flavobacteriales_F; family PHOS-HE28; genus PHOS-HE28. The sequence goes on from CAZUNW010000021.1 coordinate 9,575, forward strand.
CCGGCCGTTTTGAACACAAGGTCCCTGGCATCCGTGGTCCCTACGAAGTTGACGCCCGGCACGGTACCCGAATTGCCCGTGCCCTGCCAGGTATCGCCCGTGGTGGCCACGCGCACCCATGCACTGCCGGCCCAGTAATAGAAACCCGGACTTACGCCGGTTGGTGGAGACCCGGCGGTGGCGGTGTTGTACACCAGCAGCGAGGCTGCGGGCGAGACCACCGGTGCGGAGGAGGTGGTGGAGGTGAGCGCCACGCGCGGAATGAGCAGGCCGCGCTTGTCGTTGGCTGGCAATGCGGACGCGTCCACATCCAGCAGGGCGCTCGCGTTGGGCACAGCACCGTTCGCATTGATGCCGATGTTCTGCGCCGAGACCCGCTGGGTGGCCACGCACACCAACAGAGCAAGGAACAGCCTGATGTTCAATAGGTTGGCATGCAGGAACATGAGAATACCCGGAGAGGTCCGTATGGGACCCGCCATTGAACGCTGTTCCTGCCCACGCGGTTACGTGCCAACTTCGCGGCATGGCACAAGCGATGCGAAGGCCCCCATCCTTCCCTCCCGTTACCGAGGCGTTCATCCATGCCTTGCACGAAGCGGTGGAGGGGCCCCACGTGCATGTGGATGAGGAACGGCGCAACAACTATGGCCACGATGAGACGGAGGACCTGCGTCATCCGCCGGAGGTCGTGGTTCGACCGCGCACCACACAGGAGGTGGCGGCGGTGGTCAGGGCCTGCGCCGCGCACGGTGTACCCATAACCCCGATCGGTGCCCGCACGGGCCTCAGTGGCGGCGCGCTCTGTGTGCATGGTGGTGTGGGGCTGGCACTGGACCGCATGGACACCATCGTTGACATCGACGAGCGGAACCTCCAGGTGACCGTGGAGCCGGGCGTCATCACGCAGGTGCTGCAGGAGGCCGTGGCGGCCAGGGGCCTTTACTACCCTCCCGACCCCAGCAGCCGGGGTAGTTGCACCATCGGGGGCAACCTGGCCGAGAACAGCGGCGGGCCGCGAGCTGTGAAATACGGGGTCACGCGTGACTTCGTGCTGAACCTCGAGGTCGTCCTGCCTACGGGCGAGGTGATCTGGACCGGGGCCAACACGCTGAAGAACTCCACCGGCTATGACATCACCCGCCTCATGGTGGGTAGCGAGGGCACCCTGGGCATCATCACCAGGGCGGTGCTGCGGCTGATCCCACTGCCCCGTGAGAATCGGCTGATGCTTGTGCCATTCAGCAGTGCTGAACGCGCCTGCACGGCGGTGAGCGCGGTATTCCGGGCAGGCATCACCCCCAGCGCGATGGAGTTCATGGAACGCGATGCCATCGATTGGACCCTGCGCTACGTGAGCGACGTCACCGTGCCGGTGACCGAGGACGTGCAGGCTCACCTGCTGATCGAGGTGGACGGCAACGAGGGGGATGTGCTCATGCGCGAATGCGAGGCCATCCTGGCGGTGATGGAGGCGCATGGTTGCGGGGAGGTGCTCTTCGCAGAAACGGCGGCCGAGAAGGACGGGCTGTGGCGCATGCGCCGTCGCGTGGGCGAGGCCGTCAAAAGCAATTCGGTGTACAAGGAGGAGGACACCGTGGTGCCGCGGTACGAGTTGCCACGCCTGCTGGCCGGCGTGAAGGAGATCGGCCGCCGGCATGGTTTCCACAGCGTGTGCTATGGCCATGCGGGCGATGGCAACCTGCACGTCAATATCATCCGCGGCGACCTGGATCAGCACACCTGGGAGGTGGAGCTGCCCAAGGCGATCCGTGAGGTCTTCACGCTCACCGTGTCATTGGGCGGCACCCTGAGCGGTGAGCATGGCATCGGGTTGGTGCAGCGGCCCTACATGGACATCGCCTTCAACACCGCGCAGTTGGAGCTCATGCGTCGCATCAAGGAGGTGTTCGACCCCCAGGGCATCATGAACCCCGGCAAGGTGCTTCCCTAGCGCGGAGCACCCTCCCACACCAGCACGCCGCCCACATAGTCGCGGGCCAGGCGGGGTTTCCCCTGCCGGTCCCAGTAGGTCCAACGCCCGTGGAAACGGTCTTCCACCAGGGGACCCTCCTCACTCTGTACACCGTTGCCATAATACCGACGCCACACGCCGGTGCGTGAGCCGGCACTATACTGCCCTTCCAGCCGGGGTCCATTGTCCGCCGTATCCGTGCGCGTCATCCGCAGATAAGGACCATCGCGGAGGCCGCCGCGGTAGGCAACGCGCTCATGGAGCCCCCCATCGGGGTAGTGGGACTCATAGGGTCCGTGCATCCGTCCATCCGCGTAGGTGATGCGTCTCAGCAACGTTCCATTGGGCGCGTGAATGCGGGACTCCCCGTGCAGGAGACCGTTGCGGTGCACCGCCACAGCCAAGGTGTCCCCGTCGGCATCGAAGGCGAGCCAGGTGCCGGTCTTGCGGTCATGGTCATAGCGACCGCATTTCCGGATGCGCCCCGCCGCGTCCACGATGCGCGCTTCCCCGTGTTTCGTGCCACCCTCCTGGTCCACGTGCACCACCAGCCCCCTCCGATCCGTGCCGCCAACAGCCGGGGGGCGCTGGTCGTCGGGATCGGTGCAGCCGGGGAACAGCAGCGGCAGCATGGCCACCAAAGCGCGCACCCTCCCGTCCATGTGGACAAAGATGGCACGGAAGGGTGCGGGGCTCAGGCCAGAGGCTTGTCCAGTTCCGTGAGCAGGTCGCGCACGTGGAGGAAGGCGCGCACACCGGAAGGCCAGGTGACATCACCGGCGCGGACCACCTGCGAACCGCAGAACCAGACCGAGGAGCGGTCCATGGGCAGCATGTTGGTAAGGCCCTTCGCATAGATGGGCAGTTCGCCGGCTGATGGGAAGGCCGTGATGAAGCTGATGTAGCGCAATGGACCGCTGGTGAGGGTCGCCAGTTGCGCCAGGTCGTCCATGGGCACGCTCTGGCCGAGGTAAACCGTGGGCATGCCCGAGGCACGCAGCAGGTAGAGCACATAGAGCAGACCCAGTTCATGGATCTCGCTCTCGGGCAGGTAGAGCACGGTAAGGGGTCCGTTGCCGATAGCCGGCGGTGTTATGGCATCCACTTCGGCACAGAGCTTCTGGCGCACCAGATTGCTCACGAAGTGCTCGTGACTGGGGCAGATGGAATTGGTCTGCCACAGGATGCCGATGTGTTCCAACAGGGGCAGGAATAGCTTCTCCACAACGGCCCGGAAGCCCTCCTTGGCGCGGTACCGCGCACAGGTGCCCTCGAACAGTGCCTCGTCGAACGAGAGCATCGCCATCTTGAGCGTGTTCAGCGGGGCCTCGACATCCTTCTGCGAGGCGCTCAGGTCGCGCACCATCTGCTCGCGTTGCGCAGGGGTGAGCTTCGCGATGGCGGAGATCTTCTTCCCGTGGGAGTTCAGGTAGGCCACGTTGAGGAGCGTCTTGAGCTCCTCCATGCCATAGGTGCGGATGTTGGTGCCGGTGCGGTCCGGGCTGAGCAGGCCATACCGCTTCTCCCAGATGCGGATGGTATGCGCCTTCACGCCCGTGAACTCCTCCAGGTCGCGGATCTGGAAACGCCACTGATAGGGGCTGGCGGACATCGGTGCGGGCGAAACTACTTGTTCAGCGTTCATGGACATTCGATTAACAACATCTTTCCGACGGAAGTGGTTCGGTCCGAAAGCAGGAAAGCCCTCTTGCGAGGGCTTTCCGTTCGGGGAGCGGGTGGCTCAGCGCACGATGCTCACGGGCAGGGACACGCTGGAACCCTCGCTGCGAAGGCGCAGGACGTAGGTGCCGGGGGCGATGCCACTGGTGTTCAGGCTCACGCGGTCGTTGCCACGCAGCAGGGAACCGCTGCCCAGCGCAACGATGGTCCGGCCGCTGGCGTCCACCAGCTCGGCCTCCAGGCTGCGGTCGCCCAGGGTGGGCACTTGGATGTTCAGCTGCTCGGTGGCGGGGTTGGGCCACAGGGTGGTGGCTGCCAGGATGCCGGCGTTCTCGTTCATACCGGTCGCAACGGGCAGTTCCACGAGCGCGCCGCCTGCAGCGGTGGCCACCCACAGGCCGAAGGCAGGGCCGTTGCTGTTCAGCGCGGGGCTCAGGAAGCCGCTGGCCACCACGGTGATGGCATCACCCTGCAGGCCGAGCGTGGACAAGGGGGCCTGGTAGCTCACCACCGGGGTACCGCCCGCGGTGATCTGCAGCACGTAGTTGTTCGTGGGGGGCTCCAGGTAGTTGCTGAACTCGCCGTAGGAAAGGCCATTGATCAGCGTGGCACCGCCCAGCACGGCGGTCTCGTTCACGTTCACCGTGGGGGCATCCGTGCTGCCGTGGAACACCAGCACATCCGTGTTGCCGGCTCCGGAGGTGGCCGTCTCACGGCCGGGAGCCTGCACATAGATGTTGAAGGGGGTGGCGGGGTTGTAACCCGTGCCGCTCACGATGCCGTTGGCCACCAGGATGTAGGTCTGACCGGCCTCCAGGTTGTAGGAGAAGTTGGCGATGGCATCAGCAGGGTCGTTGCTGTTGGCAGGAGCGATGCCCACGTTGAGGTCCACGCCGGCTTGCAGGTCCACGAAGGGGCTGGCCGTGCGGAATGCGAAGTTGTCCAGGAGGGGCGAGTCGTTCAGCCACACGTCCACGGTGGCGGCGGCGGCATCAGCGCTGTTGTGGATGACCTGTACACGAGCGGTCGGGATGGAAGCCGCGGGCAGGGGCACCAGGGCACCGCCGGTGGGCAGGGCCGCAAAGAGCCCGAAGGCCGGACCGTTGCTGTTCTGGGCGGGGTTCACAAAACCGCTGGCCACCACGATCAGGGCGGCGTCCTGAAGGCCGAGGGTCTGTAGCGGGGCGCTGTAGGCGGCGACGATGGCGCTGTTGTCGGCCAGGCGCACCTGCAGGGTGTAATCGGCGGTGGGCAGGGCCAGGTAGCCGGCGAAGGACTGGTAGCTCAGGTCGTTCACAGCCGTTGCCTCCAGCACACCGCTCTCGTAAACGTCGACGGTGGGAGCATCCGTGCTGCCGTGGAACACCAGCACATCGGTGTTGCCGGCGGCTGTGGCGGCCTCGCGGGCCGGAGCGAAGGCGTTCAGGGAGAAAGCCGGGGCGGGGGTATAACCGGTACCGCTCACGATGCCATTGGCGATGAGCACGTAGGCCAGACCTGCGTCGAGCAAGTAGGTGGCGCCAAGGCCGGGAATGGTGTCAGCAGCGCTGGTGCTGCCACCGGGGGCGATACCCACCTGGAGGGCCACACCGGCAGGCACGTCGTTGAAGCCCCATGCGGTGCGGAAGGCGAAGTCGTTGATGAGCAGGCCGCCGTTCACGTACACATCCACCACTGCAGCAGCGGCGTCCGCGCTGTTGTGGATCACCTGCAGGCGGGCGGTCGGGGCCGTGTAAACGGGCAGGGGCACCAGGGCACCACCGGAGGGCAGCGCCACGAAAAGGCCGAAACCGGCTCCATTGCTGTTCTGTGAGGGGTCCAGGAAGCCGCTGGCCACCACGACCATGCTCGTGCCATCCAGACCGAGGGTTTGCAGGGGGGCGCTGTAGGCCACCAGCGTGTTGGGGTCACCGGCCGCACGCACCTCCAGCACGTAGTCGGCGGTGGGCAGATTGAGGTATCCGGCGAACTGACCGTAGGACAAGCCGCTCACGGCCGTCACGCCCAGCACGGCGCTCTCGAACACGTCCACCGCAGGGGCGTCCGTGGAACCATGGAACACCAGCACGTTGGCCGTACCTGCGGGACTCGTCTCCTCGCCACCATTGGCGTAAAGGTCAAAGGCCGGGGCAGGGTTGTAACCCGTGCCGCTGACGATGCCGTTGGCCACCAGCACGAAGGTGCCGCCGGCAGGCAGGTTGTAGGTGGCACCGAGGCCGGCGATGGTGTCAGCGGCGCTGGTGCTGCCACCGGGGGCGATGCCGATCTGGAGGTTCACTCCGGCGGGAACATCGTTGTAGCCCCATGCGGAGCGGAAGGCGAAGTCATCGATGAGCAGGCCACCGTTCACATACACGTCCACCACAGCAGCAGCGGCATCCGCACTGTTGTGGATCACCTGCAGGCGTGCGGTGGGAGGCGTGTAAATGGGCAGGGGCACCAGGGTGCCGCCGGAGGGCAGGGCCACGAACAGGCCAAAAGCTGCCCCATTGCTGTTCTGCCCGGGGTCCAGGAAGCCGCTGGCCACCACGACCATGCCCGTGCCATCCAGGCCGAGGGTCTGCAGCGGTGCGCTGTAGGTCGCCACGGCGGTCGTGGTACCTGCCGGCCGCACTTCCAGCACGTAATCGGCGGTGGGGAGGTTGAGGTAACCGGCGAATTGGCCGTATTCCGCATCGGCCACCGCAACGGTGTTCAATACGGCGCTCTCATAAACATCCACCGCGGGGGCGTCCGTGGAACCGTGGAACACAAGCACGTTCGCAGAGCCTGCGGGGCTCGTCTCCTCACCACCGTTCGCATAGAGGTCGAACGCGGGTGCGGGATTGTAACCGCTGCCGCTCACAATACCGCTCGCCACAAGCACGAAAGTGCCGCCGGCAGGCAGATTGTACGTGGCACCCAGCCCGGGGATGGTGTCTGCGGCGCTCGAGCTGTTGCCGGGGGCGATGCCCACCTGCAGGTCCACTCCGGCCGGGACATCATTGTAGCCCCAGGCAGATCGGAATGCAAAGTCGTTAATAAGGAGGCTGCCATTCACGTAAACGTCCACCACGGAGGCCGCTGCGTCCGCGCTGTTGTGGATCACCTGCAGCCGCGCCGTCTGGGCTGCTGCGGGGATACCGGCCGCCAAGGCGGCACCGATCAGGGTTGTTCTTGAGATCATGACGATGGTTTTGGGTCAGTCGGTATGGTAAACACGACGGACCCAGGTTTGTTCATCGCCATGAAAAAAAGGATGAACAAAATTCAGTGCGGGGATGCCGCGCCGGGTCAGCGGACCACCGTCACGTGCCCGAAAAGCTCGTGCCGCTCCTTCGTGATGGCGTCGATCACGAATGCCCGGTAGGCATACACCCCGGTCTGCAGCCCGCCAGCCGCGTCGGTGCCATCCCAAGGTGCCTTGGGGTCGGTGGAGGCATGCACGAGCCGGCCCCAGCGGTCATAGATCCGCAGGTCGAACCGCTCCAGGTCGATCACCTCGCCCCAGGGTTGCCACACATCATTGATGCCATCGCCGTTCGGGGTGAAGGAGTTCGGGACCCAGAACGCGTATTCCTGGGGGTCCAGGTGGGCCACCACGGTATCCGGCCCATAGAACGAGATGCTCAATTCGGGCAGGGTGCTGTCCGCCGGGCTGGGTATGTTGTTGCGGATGCTCCAATGGAGGAAGTCATGGTACGGGGCGGGCTGCACCTGCAAGGTCCTGGCAACCCCTTCGGGCACTTGCACCAGCGTGGGGAAGGCCGTGTAGACGACCCCATCGAAAACGATGCGTGCGCTGTTCCGGGGCTCTACGTCCAGCAGCACAGCGTGCTTGATGGGGGGGATGAAATGGGCAACGATGCGGTCCGTCGTGTCCGTGGTGAGCGTCACCAGGCTGTCCGTCAGGCTCGGCCAGATGGTGTCGTTCTGGATGGTCCAGTGGCTGAAGGCCCAGCCTGGCTCGGGGATCGGGGCCAGCGTGGTGGTGATG
>CAZUNW010000021.1:17215-19989 GCA_964621425.1 uncultured Chryseobacterium sp.
GCCCCCGTAATAGGAACCCGTGAACGGATAGCTGGGCAGCGTCTGGGAGTTGACCTGAATGGAGCCACTGAGGGGTGGGTCCACATCAAACTCCACGTCGAAGGGACCGCTGAGCTCATAGCAGTCCACCAAGCCTTCCTCGATGGTCACGCAACGGGTCTCGATGTAGTCGCGGAGGAGCTGCACGTTGTTCTGCCAACCGGCCAGGCTCCCCCCCCACCGCGCTATGTGGGCGGGCATCTCCGGGGCGATGTTACCCACCAGGCTGTCCAGGAAGGGAACCATGAAGTTGCAGTTGAACAGTGAGTTGCCAAGGTCGATGTAGCGGTTCACGTAGTAGTCGTGCACCATGTCATTCTCCGCCACCAGTTTTTCGAGGATCTCCGTGTGACCCTGGCCACCGGGATCGGGCAGGTCCTCCACCGCGCAAGGGTCGGCGTTGGGGCTCTGGTCCGGGATGCCGGTGAAATTGGTGTAATGCCCGAACGTAGCATCCATGTCCCAGAGGATGTAACCCCACTTCTTGTGGTCCCCGTTGGGATCCAGCCCGCGCCACCAGCCCGTGTTCCAGTTCAGCCAGTCGGCACAGACCGTGTAGCTGTTCAGGCAGAAGTAGTCCACAAGGCTCTTCCAGTTGAACTGGCTGTCCACATAGGCGAATGCCGTGGGATCCCCCATGTTGTTGGCGGCGATGTAGGCCCGCAAGGCATCCCAATCATTCTGGGCCTGCCCACCACCATACTCGCTCCAGGTGCCCCCCCAGGTCTTCAGGAACTGGAGGTCGTACTCGCCTTGATCGTAATAATGGCTGGTGAAATCATGGTCGTCCACCTTCTCCCGCAGGTCGTAAACGCCCCAGTACTGGCCGTTGATGTAGACCACGCAGGGTTCGTAGCTGCGCTCGTCCACACGCAGGTTGCCCACCTGGCTCAGGGCTTGGACGTAGGCATCGCGGATATGGGCTGGCTGGCCTGGACCGAACTCGTAATTATCACCGGCGGCTGCCTTCACGATGAGGCGCTGGAAACTATCGCGCGACTTCGTGCGGAAGACGGGATAATGGATGGCGTCGCTGTAGCCGAACTGGTCGCGGGTGATCCAATCGAAACCGCGCTGGTCATAGGCCCAGCTGTCCTGGCCATGCTCGTCGCAGGTACCCACCGCCTCATCCCGCAGCACACCATTCGGGCCGAAGTACTCCAGCGAGGACACTGGCTCCAGCCCCCCGTTGCCCTGCAGCAGGTCCTCCACCTCGTCGCCCGCCACGCTCAGGATGGCCACGGTATGGCTCACCCCGATGAAATAGGTGTTGGTCTCTATGAAGCTGGGCGGCACCCCGGGGGTGGCACTGAAGCAGGCCGCACGCACCACCGTCGTTGTGCTGATGTTCAGCGGACCGCTGTAAAGGGGACTTCCTGTGGTGGGTGACGAACCGTCCAGCGTGTAGCGGATGGCAGCGCCACCGGGCGAGGAGATGGACACGGTTTGGGCGCCCGCATAAACGCCGGCTGGCAGGCTGAACTGCGGCCTGGCCTCATAATCCGGCACACCACCGGCGTTGGCCGCATTGGGTGTGGGGGTGAGGAACAGGGACCAGGTGGACGCCCCGTCCGTGGTGCGCCCCCTGCTGTGGTTCTCCTTGGTGCGCGCGGACAATTGAAAGTCGTCCATCACATTACCACCTGCGTCGGCGAGCACCACCCACTCGTTCGAGCCCTGGCTCAACTTGAAATTTGTATGAAAGATGTACGGCAGGGCCGCCATGTCCCTGCCGGAGCAGAACACCATGATACGCCCGTTCGCCGGCACCTGTGCACCAGCCGGGAACGCCCATTTCGTTGGGTTGTTCTGGGTATCGCTGAGGTGCCACCCGCTGATGTCCACCGGCGCGGCAGTGGTGTTGAACAGCTCCACCCAGTCCTCGTAGTCACCGTTGTTGTCCGCGAAGGTGGAGAGGTTGCTGGCACTCACCTCGTTCAGCACCACCTGGGCGCCAAGGGAGCCGTACAACAGGACCGCGATGGCGAGGCCGGTGGCACGCAGGGATGGGCTGGGACGCATGTGATCGGGACGGACGAAGTTAAGCGAACGTTAACGGGAACCGCTGACGGGGCCGCCTTGTTCGGCCCCAACGTGGGTTCCTGTCGGATGACGCGCGCGGAAAGGCTTCCGGTGCCCGGTTGAAGGGAGCGCAGGCCATGAATGCCCGGCCCGGTCCATTCACGCCTTCAGGGCTTCGCTGCGGACGATCGGCTCCCAATGTAACGGTCCAGGAAGCGTTCCATGGTGCCGTAGAACTCGAAGCGGTTCTCCTCATTGGCGAACCCGTGCCCCTCATTGTCCTTCACCATGTACTCCACCGCCACACCCCGCTTCTTCAGGGCGGCCACCACCTGGTCGCTCTCGGCCTTGTTCACCCGCGGGTCGTTGGCGCCCTGTGCGATGAACAACGGGCATTTGATGCGTTCCACATGGAAGACCGGGCTCACTTCGCGCAGCATCAGGCTATCAGCCACGGGGTCGCCCACCATCTCGTACATCTGCTTGCGCCAGGCCTCCCAATAGGCGGGGATGGTGTTCATGAATGTGAACATGTTGCTAACGCCCACATAGTCCACCGCGCAGGCATATAGGTCCGGGGTAAGGGTGATGCCGGCCAGGGTGGCGTATCCGCCGTAGCTCGCGCCATAGATCGCCACACGCCTGGGATCGGCGATGCCCTGCTTCACCAGCCAGTCCACGCCATCGGTGATGTCATCCTGCATGGTTCGTCC
>CAZUNW010000022.1:0-19644 GCA_964621425.1 uncultured Chryseobacterium sp.
CCTTCAGCTCGACGGCGATCGGCGTGGGCAGGCAGATGATACCCAGGGTGGTGCGGCACGGCGGGTCCTGCTCGAAATACTCCTTCCAGAGCCGGTTGTAGGTCGGAAAGTCGTCCTTCATGTTGGTGAGGTAGACCGTCACGTCCACGATGCGGTCCCAGCTGCTCCCGCTGTCCTCCAGGATCCAGCGCACGTTCTGGAACACGCTGCGCACCTGCACCTCGATGTCATACGACAGGATGTTGCCCTTCTCGTCGAGCTCAACGCCGGGGATCTTCCTGGAGCCGCGCTCGCGCGGCCCCACGCCGCTCAGGAAGAGCAGGCCGCCCACGCGGCGGGCATGCGGATAATGGCCGACGGGCTCGGGAGCCTTGCTGGAGGAGATGCTGCTCATGGGGATGTCGTGGTGCGCAAAGTTCGCTGACCCATGCAGACGGAGCACCACTACCTTTCGCGGAGGATCGCCCCGGCATGCGGACCAGGCGGTCACCCGGACAATGCCCTCCCTGCCCGGCCAGATACCGACGCACCACCTGCGCGAGCGTTCCCGCCAGGCCACCCGGGTGGAGCACATCCCCGTGAGACCCGCACCGGTGCGCACTCCCGTGCACCGCCACGACTTCCATGAGCTCCTGTTCATCGCCTCCGGTTCCGGCAGCCACATGCTGGACCTGGTGGCTTGGGAGGTGAAAGCGCCCAGCCTTCACCTGGTGGCACCGGGCCAGGTGCACCAGCTCACCCGTTCGGCCGACCTCACGGGCGATGTGGTGATGTTCGCGCCGGACGCCCTGCTGGGGCAGGGCCATGCGGCCCGGGCCGAGCTGTTCGCAAGGGCGGAGGCACCCGGTGCCATCGCCCTGACCAGCGCTCAGCTGCAGGAGGCCCGCGCCCTCATCGCCCTGATGGAGGGTGAGCTCGCGGCGGAGAACCCCATGCCCGACGTGGTGGAGGGCTTCCTCGGCATCCTGCTCATCAAGTGCGCGTCATGGGCGCGCGCATGTGCCGATGGCCCGCCGGCGCCGGCCGATGTGAACGACCCTGTGCGGCGGTTCCTGGACATGGTGGATCACGGCTATCCGCAAGCACGCCAGGTGGCACACTACGCGCAGCGCCTTGCCATGACCGGCGACCACCTGAACACCCTGGTGCGCGAGCGGCTGGGACGCACCGCCAGCGGTGTGATACACGACCGCCTGCTGCTGGAGGCCAAGCGCCTGCTGCTGCACGGCGACATGAGCATCAAGGAGGTCGGCTACGCCTTGGGCATGAAGGACCCTGCCTACTTCACGCGTTGGTTCAGCAAGGCCGAGGGCATGGCACCGGCAGCCTTCCGCGAGGCCATCCGGGATAAGTACAAGGCCTGACCGGGTCCGTGCATTGTGGGCGCCATCCGAGCACGTGAGCTTTGTGACCAACCAAACACAATGACCATGCGCACCGCATCCATCCCCTTCATCCTCGCACCGGTGCTGGCCGCCGCGCAGCCGCTTTGCGACAGCCTGGTGGTCGAGCGCTTCACGTACGACCCGTTCGGGAACGGCCTGCACATCCTGCTGAAGAACAACAGCACGCAGTTCCTTGGATACCCGTACTTCCACGTGCTGGACGACCTGGGCGCGACCATCGTGGCGGGCCAGCCCTTCTTCTTCGGCATCGGGCCGGGGGATGAACAGCTGCATGTGCTCGAGCTCAGCGGCGGTCTTCCGCCCACGCCCTTCACCGGCTCCCTGGAGCTTACGGTGGGGGATGGGAACGGCTCCACCACATGCACCTTCCTGATGGACGCGGTGAGCCTGTGCCCGCCGGACAGCTGCTTCCCCTTCGAGGTGTATGCCCTCTCGCAGAACACGCCCATCGACGCGCAGATGACATGGACCATCAGCGACCCCGGCAATGCGTTGGTGGCCGCAGGCCAGCTTGCGTTCACCGCGGGCGGACAGGCTGAGGCGGTGGCGCCCGTATGCCTTCCCCCCGGTGCGTACCAGCTCTCCGTGGACTGGCCCTTGTCCGGCGGCCAGCCGTTCCTGGTGGGGGTGGCGACGTCGCTGTATCAGGCCACAGCGGGGGGATCGACACCCCTGTCCTCCACCGGTTCTGCCACCGTGCCCTTCAACTTCTTCGCACCGTGCATCGCCGGTACCCAGGGCCTGGTGGATGCGGATGCATCCGAGGCCGTGATCGCGCTCCACGGCCGCGTGCTGCATGTCACCGCGGAGGATGGGGATGAGCTGGGCGAGATGCTCGTCATGGACGGCCTGGGTCGCACCATCCGCAGGGTCAGGTCCGCAGGGAACACGGCCATCGTGGACATGGGCGGCGCTGCGACCGGCACGTATCTGCTGCTCGGAACCGCCGGCCAGCGGCCCTTCCAGCCCCGGAGGTTCTTCCTTCCCTGATCGGTGATCCACGGGCTTGAACGCGGCGAGGCCCCGTCCCCGGGGCCTCGTCGTTCCGTTCCGCCTCGCACCGCGCTGCGGTCTCCCGCAAGCCCTCCCGGGCTTCGTGTGCGATGACCACCTTGCTCAGGCGGTCATGTGTTTTCAACGCACGAGGGCCGGATATTGTTTCAGTGCATGGCCCGTGCCGGCCGTTCAGGCGCATGCGACTGCGGTGTCGTTCCGTCCCCGGACGCCGCGCATGGCCGGTCGTTCGCGGACGTGCGCCGATCTTTGCCCCCATGACCATGCGCTACCGCCGCCTCGGCCGCTCCGGCCTCCAGGTTTCCGAAGTGTCCCTGGGCTCCTGGCTCACTTTCGGCAAGCAGATCACCGATGACACCGCCGAGGCGCTGATGAAGCTCGCCTACGACAGCGGCGTCAACTTCTTCGACAATGCGGAGATCTACGCGCGCGGCGAGAGCGAGCGGGTGATGGGCCGCATCCTGCGGAAGATGGGCTGGTCGCGTGACACGTGGGCGGTGAGCAGCAAGGTGTTCTTTGGCACCGGCGGCAAGCTGCCCACCCAGGTGGGCCTGCACCGCAAGCACGTGGTCGAAGCCTGCCATGCCGCATTGCAGCGCCTGCAGGTGGACCACCTGGACCTGTACTTCTGTCACCGCCCCGACCCCCACACGCCCATCGGAGAAACGGTATGGACCATGCACCAGCTGATCATGCAGGGCAAGGTGATCTATTGGGGCACCAGCGAGTGGAGCGCGGAGCAGATCGGCGAGGCGCACGCCTTCGCGCAGGCCCACCACCTGATCGGACCCACAATGGAACAACCGCAGTACAACCTGTTCCACCGCGCCAGGGTGGAGCGTGAGTTCGCACCGCTCTACGACACGGTCGGCCTGGGCACCACGACCTGGAGCCCGCTGGCCAGCGGGGTGCTGAGCGGAAAGCATGCGCTGGAGGGCGATGCCTCGTCGCGGTTGCGCATGGCCGGGCTGGAATGGTTGAAGGAACGCGAGCTGAACGAGGCGCGCCTGCGCAAGGTGGACGAACTGAAGGCCATCGCCCAGGGGCTCGGCCTTTCGCTGCCCGTGTTCGCCATCGCCTGGTGCCTGCGGAACCCCCGCGTGAGCACCGTGATGCTCGGTGCGAGCAAGGTGACCCAGCTGGAGGAGAACCTCAAGGCGGTGGACGCGCAGGACCTCCTGACCCCGGAGGTGATGGCCCGCGTGGAGCAGGCCCTGGCCGGCGCGCAGCTGAGCACCTGGTAACGCATATCCTGCTACATTCGAACCCAACCCCATCGTCCATGGAACGCCGCCACCGGTTCGCCGCCCTTGCCTTTGCCGTCTTGCCTGCCTTGGTCCACGCCCAATTGACCGGGACCTACTCCGTTGGTGCCGGATCGCCTGATTACAGCACCCTGGCCGATGCCGTCAACGACCTCCTGAACCAGGGTGCGGACGGGGATGTGACCTTTGAGATCCGATCGGGCACATACACCGGGAAGTACGAGTTGGGTGGTATCCCGGGATCACCAGGCAACATCACTTTCAAGAGCCAGACCAACGTCGCCGCTGATGTGGTGCTGGAGTGGTCCTCCACCTCCGTTTCGGACAACTACATCTTCCGCCTTGACGATGCGGACAACGTGTCCTTCGAGGCGCTCACCTTCCACCCGCTGAACAACGACCGTGCGCGTGCCGTGCATTTCTTCAACGATGCCGACGGGCTGCAGGTCCGTGATTGTGTGTTCATCGGCAGTACCAGCCCCAGCCTCGGTTCCTATTGGGACCGGATCCTACTCCATTGCGACCAGAACGACATCGGTACTCCGGACAACCCGGACTTCGTTGTGGTCAGGGGTTGTGAGTTCCGCCATGGAAGCGAGGCGGTGGAGCTCAGCTTCGAGGGCCTCGGCGGCGTGCGGAGCGAAGGGCTGCTGATCGTGGACAACGTGTTCCTTGGTCAGGTGGGAACAGGCGTGGTGATCAACAATGCCGTAGGCCGCTTCTCCGGCAACTTCATGCATACGGACGTGGGCAACGGCTTCGTCGGCCTGCGCACCAGCTACCTGATGTCGGGCATGCAGGTGGTGGACAATGTCCTCCAGCTCAAGAGCACCGTCTTCGGCTGCACCGGGATGGAGCTCGGTAATACCCAGTTTACCACCGACAACCTGATCGGCAACAACATGATCACCGTGGACGGTCCGGGCGAGAACTGGGGCCTTGCCGTCTACAACCTCTGGGGCACGACCATCCTGAACAACAGCGTCGTGGTGCGCAACGGCCAGCCCGGCACATCCCGGGCATTCTACCACCTGGGCAACTTCAGCGACGGGCAGGATGCCGTGGTCCGCAACAACCTGTTCATCAATTATTCCGGTGGCCCGGCGGCCCGATGGAATGTCGATGGCAACATCGCATTGGAGGACCACAATGACCTCTTCACCACCGGTGCGGTGCTGACGCAGGTGGCGGGTGCGGACCATGCGACGCTGGCCGACCACCAGGCCGCAACCGGGCTGGGGCAGGCGGACGTGTCGATCGATCCGGCCTTCCCGTTCCTCCCGGACCTGCATGTGAACAGCTGCGACCTGGAGGATCTGGGTCAATTGGACCCCCTGCTCATCACGGATGTGGATGGGGAGTTGCGCGGTGACCCGGCCTGTGACATGGGCGCCGATGAATACACGCACACCGGCCAGGTCTCCATCAGCATCAACGTGCCCTACACGGAACTGCCCTTCACCCTCACTGCAGGCAATGGCGTGGAATACCTCTGGAACACCGGTGCCACCACCCAGAGCATTGATGTGCCGGAGGGCGGGTTCTACACGTGCCTTTTCACGGATGCCCTGGGGTGCTCCTACGTGATCGAATACGAGGTGACCTCCGACCTCAGCACGGCGGTGCCCGTGCAGCCGGCGACCATGGAACAGCTTGTTCTGCAGCCCAATCCTGCGCGGGATCTCTTCGACATCCCCGGGGACCGCACCGGTTGGGAGCGGGTCCAGCTGTTCGGCGCGGATGGCCGCTGCCTGCGGCAGTGGGCCGCGAATGCCCGCTTCGAGCTTGGTGGCCTGGCCGCTGGTGCCTATGTGGTGCGCCTTGTCCGAACGGACGGCGTCAACCCTGTGGCTAGGCTGGTGGTGGAGTGAGCGGCGCGGATCGCCGCTGACCCGACGGCGCGCCCTCGATGCCCGTTACGTCGCCCGCCTGAGGTGGACGCTCGTGCTGTTGGCCGCGTGGATCAGCCCTTGCCCCGGCCCTTTTCCGTTTCCAGGAACCAGGTCTCCATCAGCCCCTTGCCCTTGATGTCGATCGGCCCGCGCGGGGCGAAGCCATACTCGTCGGCCAGTCGCACACGCACGGCGTCCGTGACGTGGATGCGGCCCGGCTGGCCGGCGCTCTCCAGGCGGCTCGCGGTGTTCACCACGTCGCCCCACAGGTCGTAGCTGTATTTCTGCTTGCCTACTATGCCGGCCACCACGGTGCCGGTATGCATGCCCACCCGCATCTGCAGTTGCTTGCCGGTCTCGGCGTTGTAGGTGTCGAGCGCCTGCAGGGCGGCCATGGCAAAGTGCGCCACCTGCTGGCAGTGCGTTGGGCTCCGCTCGGGTACGCCGCCCACCACCATGTAGCAGTCGCCGATGGTCTTGATCTTCTCCAGGCGGTGCTCCACCGCCAGTTCGTCAAAGCGCCCGAAGATGTCGTTCAGGATGTGCACCAGCTGCCGCGGCGGGATGGAGGCGCTGAGCTGTGTGAAGCCCACGATGTCCGCGAACAGCACCGTGACCTCCGGAAAGGTCTCGGCGATGTTCGACTCACCCTTTTTCAGCCGGTCCGCGATCAGCACGGGCAGGATGTTGTTCAGGAGCTTCTCGCTGTGTGCGCGCTGCTCCTCGAGCTCCAGTGCGTGGCGGCGGGTCTCCTCCAGCGACACCTCCAGGCGCCCCGCCATCTCGTCAATGCTCCGGCCCAGCGCAGCGAGCTCGTCGCCACCCTGCTGGCCTGTGCGCGCTGCGAGGTCGCCGGCGCTGATGCGCTTCACCGTGTTCAGCAGCACTGCTCCGCGGCGCAGCAGGCGGCGTTGCAGCACCACCGCCATCACCACGAACAGCGTGAGCAGCAGGGCGCTGCACACGATCAGCATGCCCGTCAATCGCGAGGCGCGCACATTGTGGTCGGCCAGCTCGCCGCTGGTCCGCTCATCCACGGCCCGGGTGAACTGCGCGATGGGCTCCATGATGGTGGCCTTGGCCTCGTTGTACGCCCTGCCGTGGAGCAACTGAATGGCCGCCTCCCTGCCCGCGCCTCCCAGACCGGCCGTGATCTCGTGCATTGCACGGTGCTCCAGTTCGGCCAGTTTGTCCGAGCGGTGTTGGGCGTCCTTGAGCAGGGAGAACTCCGCCAGGGTGATGCCGGCGGCCAGCATGCGCTTTTCCAGCGACCGGCTTCCGTCAGCGCTGTCGGTGGGCTCGGGCCGCTCGTCCGCCAGTACCAGCTGCCAGTACACCGCCAGATCCTCCTCCGGAAGCACCAGCCGCCCGTTGCGCATGGCCAATACCTGGTCATAGTGGCGGCGGAACCGTTCCTCCCCGGTCACCGCGTAGCGCCGGGCGAAGGCCGTGAGGCGCTCGCTGGAGGTGATGAGCTCCTGGGCCAGTTGGTATGAGCTGAAGCGCCGCTCCTCGGCCAGTTCCACCGCGTCGAGCTCGCGGTCGAGCAGCCACGCCATCCCCGCCATCGCGATGGACAGGGGAACGGCCAGGATGATGAGGCCGATGAGGAGGGCGCGGATGGACATGTTGTGCGAAAGTAGGCCGGCGCGGGCAGCTACCTTGGCGCCATGTCCGCCATGATCGAACACCTGCAGCTGGTGCCCCATCCCGAAGGGGGCCATTACCGCGAGGTCTTCCGCAGTACCGCCACCGTGGTGCGCGGTGCCGATGGGGCCGTGCGTTCCGCCCTCACGGGCATCCACTTCCTGCTGCGGAAGGGTGAGCGCTCCCGCTTGCACCGGGTGGAAAGCGAGGAGGTGTGGCACCACGCCGCCGGTGGCGCGATGGAGCTGCTGCTGCTGGATGCCGCGTTGAGCGTGCACCAACGCCATGTGCTGGGCCCGCTGGAGCGGGGCCACGTCCCATTCGTGGTGGTGCCCGCGGGCTGGTGGCAGGCCGCCCGCCCCGTGGACGCGGACAGCCTGTGCTCCTGCTTTGTGGGCCCCGGCTTCGAGTTCGCGGATCTCCGCTTCATGGATGACGCGGCCGACCGGGAACGCATGCAGCGCAGTTGGCCCGGGCTTGTGGCACTCATCTAGGCCTGCCGCCGGCGCTGCATCCGCGTGCCTGCCGTTCCTGCGCGGCATGTATCTTCACCACATGCGGAGCATCGTGTGCCTGATGTTGCTGCCGGTCCTCCACCAAGTGTGCGCGCAGGCGTACATGATCGGCGGCACGCCCGTGGAGGTGGCAGTGGCCGTGGACTCCTCCCACTTTGCGGGTGGTTATGCGAGCGGACCGTGGGACCTCCATTGGGGTCCTGATTCCACCCTGTGGTTCTCCAACCAGCGGAAGGTGCAACGATACGACCCGGCGACCGACAGTGTGCACACCCTCCTGACGCGCGGCAGCGGCTACATCCTGGGGCTTGCCACGCACCGCGACTTCGCGGCCCAGCCCTACGTCTATCTGGCCATCGATACGGGCACCTATTATGCCCAGAGCACCTGGATCGAGCTCTACCGCTACACCTACAGCGCCGCGGGCGACTCCCTCCACGATCCGCAGTTGCTGCTCCATTGGTGGCATCCCGGCGAGCACTGCGGGGGGCGGATGGTGTTCGGGCTGGATGGCCACCTCTATGTGTCCACCGCCGAGTATTGGCCGACCTTGGACACACTGGGGAACAACAGCGGTCGCGTGCTGCGCCTGCTGCCCGATGGGGGTGTTCCAGCGGACAATCCGCGCCCGGACCTGTCCTGGAGCTACGGGCACCGCAATCCGCAGGGCATCCTGCAGCTGGCCGACAGCACCATCCTGGTGTATGAGTACGGCCAGCTGCGGGATGAGCTCAACCGCATTGTACGCGATGCCAACTACGGATGGCCGCGGTTCGACGGCGACCAATGCATGAGCTACGTCGATACCTGCGCCGCGTGGTCCCCGCTGGTCACCTGGCCGGTTTATTCCGGGCAGAGTCCCGGGTCGGGCATCACCTGGTACGACCACCCCTCCATCCCGGAGCTCAACGGGGTGGTGGCGGCCATCACCGGCCTCAACCAAGGCCTGCGGGTGTTCCGCCTGAACGCGGCGCACGACAGCCTGCTGTCCACCAGCCCATACCTCACCTACCAGTTCGGGCGGGTGCGTGATGCATGTGCGGCACCGGATGGGGCCCTGTACTTCATCGCACGCGACCGTGTGAAGCCCGATATCCGCGTGCTGCGCGCAGCCTTGTCCACGACCGTGCACGCCCCTTCCGCCCTCCAGGCGACCGTGGTTCCCAATCCGGCCGATGACCGCGTGCAGGTGACGGGCCTCTTTGTGCCGGGCACGCCGTACCGGATCCTTTCCGTCACCGGTGGGCTGGAGGCTGCCGGCGTGCTGGATGGGGCGCGGTCCGAGGTCGCGGTGGACCGGCTGCCAGTGGGCATGCACCTGTTCCATGCCAGGGGCTCGGTTCCGGTCCCCTTCGTGGTCGTGCGTTGAGGCACGCAGCCCAGTGCGCCCCACGATCCCCCGTTCCGAACTTCGTCCCCGCAGATGGCACGCCTGATCCCCGTCCTCCTCTATCTCCTCCTCCACACCGGAATGCGCGCGCAGGTGTGCGATCCGGCCGGCAACATGGTCGTCTATTCGAACTACGATGGTGGCGCGCTCACCATCAACGTGGACCAGAACATCCCGGACCTGCGCATCGGCATCTGCACCTACGAGGCCGTCACCGTGACCATCACGGGGCCCTTCGCGTCCAACATCACCGAGGTCATCTATGCCGGTTTCGACGGCACCAACGGGCCCTGCGGCAACAACCCGCCCACCACGACGATCAGCGGTGTGCCTCCGGGCATCGTGACCATGTACAGCAACACGCTGGGCAACATCGCCATCGCCAACTATCTGGGTGAGGAGCTCCTTCCAGGCTTCAATGTCGTGAACTGCATCGCGGGTGCCGAGGGCGCCTGCAGCACCTCCACCCAGGGCGGTGGCAACTCCGCCCCGCAGATCGTGCAGTTCTTCCTGGCCGAGTTCGATCCGGGGTCCGTGCTCTATGCGCACCAGGTCCAGTACGGATGTTTCAATGGAGCGTTCAACGTGTCCGACGGAGGGAACTGCTGCCTCACGGCCACGGGCACGCCGCCCAACCCCATTTACATCGGCGATGCCACCTATGACCTGATCCCGTGGACGGATTCCCTGCTCTGCGGCGGTTCCATCACCATCGACCTGTCCTACTACACAGGGATCTACTCCGTGTTGTGGGGCGATGGCAGTGGGGCGGAGTCCTTCACCATCACTGCCCCGGGAACCTACACCGTTGAGGTGGGCGATTATTGCCACTATGCCGGGGCCACGCTGCTGGTGGACACGGTGGTGGTACTGCCCTGCTGCCAGCCGCTGGACGTGGACACTTTCGTGGTGCCCATCAGTTGCGCGGGATCCGCCGACGGTGCGATCACGGTGATCCCCGCGGGTGTGAACGGTCCCTACAGCTACCTGTGGAATACCACGCCGCCTCAGGCCGGGCCCACCGCCGGTGGCCTTGCTGCGGGCAGCTACACCGTCCAGGTCACGGACAATGCGGGGTGTGACACCCTGCTTGCATTCCTGTTGCCGGACCCGCCGCCCCTGCTGGTGGAGCTGGACGGCCCATCGGACCTGTGTCCGGGCGAGGCGGGCACCTTCGCGGCCATGGCCTCCGGCGGTACGGGCGCCATCGGCATCAGTTGGGGTGCCGGTGCCTCCGGACCCCTGGTCCAGCTGGCCTTCCCGGCCACTGCAGTGCTGGCCGCCACGGCCACCGATGCCAATGGCTGCACGGCCGGTGATTCCCTGCTGGTGGTCGTGGCCTCCCCGGATGAAGGGGTCTTCGTGCCGAATGTGTTCTCCCCCAACGGCGACGGGATCAACGATGTCTTCCGGCCCTCCGTCCCCGGCGGGATCGCGGGCGGTGAACTGCGCATCCTGGACCGGTGGGGGGTGGAGGTGCATGCCTCCGCGGCCGATGGCCCGGGCTGGGATGGTCGCATGAATGGCGGCCCGGTGCCCGATGGCGTTTACGTGTACCTGCTGCGTGTGGAGGCGCCCTGCCTGGCGGATGGCCGCATGGAGGTGCGCGGCCACATCACGGTGCTGCGGTAGGATCGCTGCGCAGGATCAGGCAGGACGGTGCGTACCGTCATTCTTTGACGTTGCGGGCCGCGGACCTTTGTGCCATCATGCGGATCAAGGTTCAACGTACGCAACGCACCTCGCAGGTGAGCGAGGTCCTCTGGTGGGTGGCGCTGGTGGTGCTGGCCGGTGGCATGGCCGTTCTGGACGTGTGGGTGCAGGTGGGCATTCCGGGCTGAAGGCCCTGTCCGGGCTCAGGCGGCCTCCAATGCCGCACGCACCGTGAGCTCAAGGTCCTCCGGTATCCATGGCTTCTGCATGTACCGGAAAAGGCGCACCTTGTCGATGGCCTCGGCCACCGCCTCCAGGTCCGCCTGGCCCGTCAGGAGCACCTTGCGGCAATCAGGCAGCCTGTCGTTGAGGTGCACCAACAGTTCATTGCCCTTCATGGGGTGCATCTGGTAATCCACGATGGCCAGCGGGATGGTGCCGCCGCCGGCCAGGTGCTCATCGGTGGCGGCCAGGGCCTCGCTGCCGGAGTAGGCACACAGGACGGTCCAATCCTTGCCCAGGATGCGGCGCAGATGGATGCGGAGCGTGGTCACCACCAGGGGCTCGTCGTCCACCAGAAGCACAGCCGGCCGCTTATGCATCAGACTTCAGGTTCACGTACAAGGTAATACGATGGTGAAACAGGTTTGTTCATCCGTGGAGATGCATTCGACGGAGCCCCCATGCGTATCGACGATCCGCTTCACGATGCTGAGGCCGATCCCGGTGCCCTCCCCCTTCTTCTTCGTGGTGAACATCGGCTCGTAGATGCGGCTGAGCACTTCAGGCGGAATGCGGGGGCCGGTGTTGGTGATGCGCACCTCCACACGGTCCGTTGCCGTGGAAAGGGACACCCCGATGTGCCCCACCTCGCCCACGGCCTGCAGGGCGTTGCTCATCACATTGGTCCACACCTGGGCCAGTTCATCCTCCACTCCCTTGAAGGGGGTGCTTTCAGGCAGGTCCTGCACGAAGCGCACGCCCTTGCGGCCCGATGCGGAGAAGAGGGTGGCCACCATGCGCAGCTGGCGGGCGAGGTCGAACTCGGCCACCCTGCGTTCGTCGTCCTGGTGCATGTAGTTGCGCAGGGCCTGCACCACCTTGGTGGCGCGCTCGGCGGCGAACCGAACGGTGCGGAGCGATTCACGCACGGCGGCCACGGTGCCCAGCGCGGAAAGCAGGCGCTCGCGCCCCCGCAGTTCCAGGAGGCGCTCCCAGGGCTCTCCTGGTCGCGCGCCCCAGCCCATTTCGGCGATGCGCCCCGGCCAGTGGCCGCTGGCAAGCGGGGGGGCGACGGCCCGCAGGCGTTCCCGCACGTATTCGGCCCGCGCCTGCAGTTCGCCGTGCCGAATAGGCTGGTGGACGACGGCAGCAAGCTCGCCGTGCGGCGGCGACAGCAACGGTTCGGCCAGGAGTTCCACGAACACGCCCTGTTCGGCGGCATCGATGCGCGGCAGCTCCTCGTCCAGCAGGTCCTGCAGCAGCAGGTCCATGTTCTGCGCTGAACCCACCACGGCACCCAGTGGGCTGTTGATCTCGTGCGCCACGCCGGCCGTCAACCGGCCCAGGGCCGACAGGCGCTCCTGAAGGATCAGCTCCTCCTGGGCATCGCGCAGCTGGTGCATGGGGGTGACGTCGGTGCCGTACACGTTGATGAAGCCGAACTCGGGCACGGGTGCGCTCATCAGCTCGAAGATGCGCTTGCCGCACGGTACGGTGATGGGCGCGGCGGGTTCCGCCATGGCCGTGAAGAGCCCGCCGGGAACGGGCTTGCCAACGTCCATGCCGTAGGCGTCCAGGAGCGCTGCGCTGGCATTGTTGGCGTATTGCAGCACGCCGTCCTTGGAGAAGCGCATCACCGGGTTCGGGTTGCTGTCGGCATAGCGCGACATGGCCTCGAGCTCCAACAGCCTGCGGTTGCGCTCCACCAGCGCCGCCTCCAGCTCCGCGTTCAGTCGTTCCTGCAGCACGCCCTTCATCATTCGCTCCTGTTCGGAGCGCTCCTGTTCCTCCAGGCGGATGAGCTGCGCGCTCAGCATGGCGGCCACGGTCTCCAGGGTGCGCTGGTGTTTCGTTCCATAGAACGCGTGCCTGTCATTCTCGCTGTTGATCACCCCCAGCAGGCGGTCGCCGAACAGGATGGGTACCACCAGCTCCGATGCGCGTGGTCGCTCGTCGGGGATGTAGCGCGGGTCCGCGGCCGTATCGTCCACCCGTTCGGGCAGGTGGGTCCGCATCACGGTCCCCACTACGCCGGTGCCCGGCCACAGCGCGGGTCCCGATGCGGCGAAGGAGTCGCTGCGCGCGCCATCCCGCCACGCCGCCCTGGGCACCAGGCATCCCCGCTCCTCGTCCATGCGGTAGACCACGCAGTGTTCCAGGCCCAGCTCCACGGCCACGCGCTCCACCAGGTCCCACAGCAGTGAATTCTCCGTACGGTGCCCAAGCATGCCCAAAGCCATGCTGTTGATGGCCTTCTCCACCTCCAGGTCCAGAAGGCGGTCCGCGTTGATGCGCTCGCGCTCAAGGGCCTCGGATACGGCGCTGGCATAGGCCTCCAGCGTGGCTGTCTGGCTGTCCGCCCTCCATTCCCCATCGCCCAGCATGTCCAGGCAGAGGAAGCCCCATACCCCCGCTCCGGTGCGCAGCGGGAGTGACACTAGGCGCGACACCCCCTCCACCTCCATGAAGGAACGCAGCCCGGCGTGCCGCTCCTTCTCCTGCCGGGTGGTGTAGGAGCGCAGCTGCAGGGTGGACACACCGAGCGGACCGAAGGCCTCCCATGGTGCCTGCCAGGGCTGCTCGCGGAGCAGGTGGTCGCCGTCCGCTCCAGGAAGCCATTTCAGCACCGGTCCGCACGTGGCCGCCTCAGCACCCGTGTAGCCGATGCGGAACAGGCTGATGCGGTCCATGCCCAGGGTGCTGCCGACCAGACGCATGCCTGTGCCGATGCCCTCCATAACATCGCCGGACTCAAGCAGGGCGGCGGTGGCTCCGGCCAGCGCTTCGATCATCCGGGCGTTGAGATCGGCCAGTTCCTGGGCTTTGCGCTCCGCACTGATGTTGAACAGGTTGCCCGTCAGCATCAAGCGCTCGCCCTCGCGGTAATAGCGGCCCACCTCACGCACCCACAGCAGCTTTCCGTCCGTGCGCAGCACCCGGTATTCCAAGGTGTGGTCCGATTCCGCGGCAAGCGCCTTGTCAAGTTCCGTGCGCACGCGCGCAGCGTCGTCCGGATGCACGCTTTGGTGGCGGTCCACCGCGCCGGTGGTATACCACTCGGCGGGGTAGCCGCTGATGTGCTGCACGTATTCACTGAAGAACAGCGTCTGTGCGTCGGGCTGGAGCTGCTCCAGGAAGGTGGCGCCCGGCAGGTTGGCCACCAAAGCCCTGAACCAGTTGCGGCTGCGCTCCAGCTCGGCGGTGAGGTGGATGCGGTCGGTGATGTCCAGGTGGATGCCGATGCTGCCCACCATGACGCCGCCCGTGTCATAGCGCGGCGCTCCGCTCACCAGCAGATGCCGCACTTCGCCGTTGGGGCGCCTGATGGGCACTTCCCAGGCGCTGGAGAGGCCCTGTTTGCGATTGGCTGCCGCTGTTTCACGCAACACCGGGCCCATTTTGGGGTCCGCGAAGCGGATCGTCTCCATGGTGGTGCGGCCCACAAGGTCGGCCTCGGACAAGCCCAGCATCCGGGCCATCGATGCGTTGGCCGATAGGATGCGTTCCTCCCGGTCCACCACCATCAGCCCCAGGTCCATGTTGGTGATGATGCTCCGGTAATGCGCATCACGCTGCCTGATCTCCAGTTCGCTGTTGATGCGCTCGCTGAGGTCATGCGCATTGATGCGGAGGAATTGGTCACCTGCCCCCACCATGCTAAAGCGCAGTTCCAGGGGCACCATCCGGCCGGTGTGGTCCTGCATCTCCAATTCAAAACCTTTGCCCAGCATCGGGCTGGTGGGATCGTCCCTCAGCCGCCGGACGAGGCGCGCCCAATTGGCCACGTCGCGGCCCTTCAGCAGCAGTACGCCCAGTTCGCGCCCCAGCGCCTCGTGCTCGGGGATGCCGTGGAACTCGGCGGCCTTGCGGTTCCATCGCACCACGCGGCCCCGGTCGTCCACCACCACGATCTGGTCCACGGAACTGTCGATCACCGCACGCAGGGCCTGGCTCTGTTCCCGGGCCTTCGTGAGCCCCTGCCGGGCTTCGTCCAGCGCTGTATGGTAGGTCTGCTGCAGGAAGGCGTACTCCGCGATGGTGTCATGCGGGGGCAGGTCCCGCACCGTCAGGCCGAGCTTGCTGATCGTCTGGTCGGCATTGATCACCGGGTTGGCCGCCAGCAGCACCAGGCCGCCATCAAGCCGCCGCACCGTGCCCTTGAAGCGCAAGCCCTTGCGGCGGTCGTGAAAGAAGCGCATCCCCGGCTGGTCGGCGAAGAAGGCCCCGGGTTCCGCCGGGCGGGTGGTGGCGAACACCGTGGCGAAGGCCCCGCCGGCCTGCGCTTCCGGCACCACCTTGCACATGGCGCTGCCGGCGAAAAGGATCACGCCCTCTCCATCCAGCAGGACCGAGAATGGCGCCGTTGTCTCCAGCACGGCGATAAACCCCTCGGGGGAGAGCCGATGCATGGCCTCAGCTGATGCGGAACAGATCGTGTGTGCCCGTGTCCTCGCGGCGCTCCACATGCTCAATGCGCACCTCGCGGCTGAAGCGGATGCCCAGTCCCTTGATCATGCCCACGACCACCGGCGCGAGGCCCGGCCTGTGGCTGATGTAGGTGAGCAGGATGGAGCCGTCCGCTTCCACGCGCGACCGGAACTCCGGGGGGCGCAGGGCCGGCATGATGTTGGCCACCCGGTCATGCAGCAGGTCGAGGTTGCCCAGGAACTCCTCCAGGGTGTCGCCCGACAGGGACATGATGTCGTTGTAGCCCTTCACGGCGGTGTGGGTCACCCAATGCTGGCCAAAGCCCTCCAGGATCGCCGTGGCGGGCACCCCCAGTTCCTCGGAGGCCGCACCCACCAGTGCGTAGGTGAGCTCGTCCGGATAGGAGTCCATCCCGATGAACTCGGACTCCGTGCACCCGGCCCGCGCGGCGATGCGCTGCCACATGCCCTCG
The DNA here is from genome assembly GCA_964621425.1 of uncultured Chryseobacterium sp. Lineage (GTDB taxonomy): Bacteria > Bacteroidota > Bacteroidia > Flavobacteriales_F > PHOS-HE28 > PHOS-HE28. Next base: position 15,905 of record CAZUNW010000022.1, read on the forward strand.
CCATGGTGCCGCAGCACCATCTCCTTCACCGAGCGGTTGATCAGTCCGTACATGGGTGTGATTATGGCTGAAATATAGTGAGGCGGCCCCGCCGGCGCACATCTTTTCGGCGGGTGGGCCGTGCTGCGGGATGTTGCGCCTTCTGGCGTTTCTTCGCGGCATGAGCCTACAGGCCCGGTTGAAGCGCTACCTGCTGGTGCTGGAGCGTGTGAAGCGCCGACCCTCCTTCGCTGAATTGCAGGAGCACCTCGCCGGACATGGCTTCGAGGTGAGCGTGCGCACCCTGCAGCGCGACATCGAGCAGATCCGGGTGGACCTGGGGCTGGAGATCGCCTACGACCGCACTTCCAACACCTACCACCTGCCGGAGGCAAGGGACGACCGCGATACGGTGCTGCCCCTGCTTGAACGCGCGGTGATGGGCGGCCTGCTCGGGGGGGAGGGTGGACTGATCCGCGAGGCCGCACCGTACGTGCGCATCGAGCACCATGGCCGCCTGCAGGGTCTGCAGCATTGGGGACCGCTGCTGCGTGCGATCCGGGATCGCCGCGAGGTGAAGGTCACCTACCTGCGCTACCAGAAGAAGCACGACCAGGTGATCCCGGTGCGCCCCTACCTGCTCAAGGAATACCGCGGCCGGTGGTACCTGCTGGGGCTTGCCGACGGATACAAGCAGCCCATCAGCCTTGGTCTGGACCGCATGCGTGGCATCCAGGTCACCGGCAAGCGGTTCCCGTCCGAGGCCCGCGCCCGGGTGGAGACCTTCTACGCCCCGGTGATCGGTGTGGACGCCACCCCGGGCAAGGCCGAGCGGGTGGTCCTGCGCTTCACGGCGCTGCAGGGCAAGTATGTGAAGGCGCTTCCCATGCATCCCAGCCAGCTCGTGCTGAAGGATGACGCCGATGCCCTCGTGGTGTCGCTGCACGTGATGCCCAACTATGAACTCCGCCAGGAGCTGCTGGGGCTGGGTGCCACGGTGAAGGTGCTGGAGCCCAAGTGGCTGGCCCGCGAGATCCGTGAGGAGCACCGCAAGGCGGCGCGGTAGGGGGGCTTGACCAAGTGGGCCACTTCGCCCGAACTTGCAGGTCCGCAAACCGAACCCATGAAGATCCATTCCGCGCTCTGCACCCTGCTGCTTGCTTCGTCCATGTGGCAGGCGGCCTGGGGGAACAACATCCAGGTGACCAACGCCACGCTGACCGGCAACACGGGAACCAACGCCTATGTGCAGTTCGACCTCAGCTGGGAGAACAGCTGGCGCGGCGGTGCCGTTACGAACTGGGATGCGGCCTGGGTCTTTGTGAAGTTCCGCACCAGCGCCCTGGGCCAATGGCAGCACGCCAACCTGGATGGCACAGGGCACATACCCGCAGCAGGCAGCCTGATCGATGCCGGTCTCCTCGACCCGGGAGCCGCATTCGATGCGGTGACCAACCCCGCCGTGGGTGTGTTCATTTACCGGGATGCCGCCGGCAGCGGTGCCCTGAACCTGCCTTCCACCCGGTTGAACTGGAATTTCGCTGCCCAAGGACTCAACTACGCATCCATCGCGCAGGTGCAGGTCTTCGCCGTCGAAATGGTGCAGGTGTCAACGGGGGCCTTTGCGCTGGGTAGCAACGGCGCTGAGTTCGATGCGTTCATCCGCACCACGATCAACACACCCGATGCCACGGTGGTCCCTTCCGGCGCGGGAGGCTTTGGCGGAGCAGCGGGCGGTTACCCGAGCGGCCCGTACGATACACCCACCACCCCCGGTTGGCCCAACGGGTTCTCCGCCTTCTACTGCATGAAGTATGAGGTCACCCAGCAGCAATACGTCGATTTCCTGAACACATTGAGCAACACCCAGCAAACGCAACGCACAGCCACCAGCATTTATGCTGCGGCGGGTACCGGGGCACTGACCACCGCGAATGCGTTTCGCAACGGCATCGATATCCAGACACCTGCATCGAGCGGTTACGTGCCAGCCGTGTTCGCATGCAACCTGAACGGCAATGCCAATTTCAACGAGCCCACCGATGGCAGCGCTATCGCGTGCAATTTCCTGAAGTGGGCGGACCTGGCCGCCTATCTGGATTGGAGCGGTCTGCGGCCCATGACGGAGGTTGAGTTCGAGAAGGCCTGCCGCGGGGTGTTGCCCGCTGTGCTTGAAGAATTCCCATGGGGTGTGTTCGCCTTGTCCACGGGCAACTACACCCTTTCCAATGCGGGAGCCCCCAATGAAGGCGTTGCCACCAACTACAGCACCGTTTCCGGCAATGCCTCCCATGGCGCGCAGACAGATGGCCCCTTGCGCGTTGGGGTGTTCGCGGCCAATGGCGGGAACAATGGGCGCATCACCTCCGGGGCGAGTTATTATGGCATCATGGAACTGGGTGGAAACGTATCCGAGATGACCGTGAACATCCAGTCCAGCGCCGGCACGCAATACACGGGCAAGCATGGCGATGGCCGGTTGAGCTTCCATGGTGATATGGACGTGCCCAACTGGCCCCCTGCTGCCGGCAGCACGGGACTGGGCTTACGCGGTGGTTCGTGGGCCCAGTCGGCCAGCTATATGATGGTCTCAGACCGCAGCTTCGCTACATGGTTAGTCACCGCGCGTGATGCCGTCTATGGCGGGCGTGGCGTGCGGTCCGCGCCCTGATCCCCCGGCCACGAACGCGTGCGACCAGTCCGCGCACCGCAGCCATGATCCGGCCCCGGTCCCTCCCCCATCCGCTGCCACATGCCCTGTTGTGCATGGGCGCCGCCCTGCTTTGTCTGCTCCCGCTTCGCCTGCCTGCACAGTGCTTTGCGAACAACCAGCATCCGGCCAGTACGACGGAGCCTGACGCGTCCGGTACGCCCATCACCATCAGCACCTGCAGCCACGCCGGTGACCGTGCGTTGGTGAGCCTGGTCGCCGGCCGCAGCTACCGGTTCACCAGTTCGGTGGCAGGGGACCATATCACCGTTTCCTCCGGTCTGAACAGCGGTGTGCTCGGCTTCGGCCTGCAACCGCTCACGGTCACTGCCACGGCCACGCAGGTGCATCATGTGCACTTCCACACCAACAGCGCCTGCGGCACCGCGAACCTGTGCCGCACCACGCAGGTGCAGCGCGTGTACTGTACCTCTGCCACCACCAGCTGCGGCGGCATGGACGAGTCCATCGTGAACGTTTCGCTCGGGGCCATCAACAATCCTTCCGGAGGATGTGGTGGCGGCGGCTACACCGACTACAGCAGCGGACCTGCCACCAACCTGGTGCCGGGTGTGGGCGTGCCCATCACGGTTCAGAACAGTACCGCCCATGCGGGCGACCAGGTAAGGGTGTTTGCTGACTGGAACCGCAATTTCCTGCTGGATGATGCGGGGGAGGTCTTCACCTTGAATACCACGAACAACCTGGTATTCACCGGCACCATCACGGCGCCGCCTGGAACGGGATCCGGTCCTGTCATCCTGCGCGTGCGGCTCTCTCGTGCACCTGCGGTGCCGGCCTGTGGGTCCACTTCATTCGGTGAGGTGGAGGATTACGTGGTCCAGGTGGAACAGCCCACCATCGGACCCTTCGCAGGCGGCCCCGGCCGGGGTGATGCCGCGTTCTCCTTCACCCCGCCCATGATATCCGCGAGCGTGTTCAGTGGCGGGAATGGGCGAGGGGATGTGTCGGTTGCCATCGTTCCGCCTGCGATCCCCACGAGCGTGTTCAGCGGCGGGAATGGGCGAGGGGATGTGTCGGTGGCGATCGT
>CAZUNW010000023.1:0-19560 GCA_964621425.1 uncultured Chryseobacterium sp.
CTCGATCATCTCCAGGTCATAGGCGCTGCAGGTCTCAAGGGTCACGCCCTTGGCCAGTACCTGGTCAATGACATAACTGAAGTGGTTGCTCTTGGTGCAGTAGAAGTAGGTGGAATCGCCCTGGTAGCCATGCTCCTTGAAGGCCTTGGCGAAGCTGGTCCGGGCCAGCTCGATCTTCTCACCGATCTTGGGTAGGTAGGTCACACGCAGCGGGGTGCCGTACTTCTCCAACAACGGTACCAGTGGCACGCCGTTCCAGGTCAGGCGGTCGCCGTCCAGACCGAACTCGTCCCTCGGGAAGTCGAAGGTCTGCTCGATGAGGTCGATGTAGCGTGTCTTCATGCGGGCATCAGGGGCGGTGGTGCACGGTCGGAATATGGCCGGTGCGGCGCAGGTGCCCTCCGAGGGCGGTAACACCGTCCAGAGGGAGGAGCTGTGGCGTGGCGGGGTATCCTGGGCGTTGCGCGTGGGCGGGGCCTGGCCTCCGCTGATAAGGGTTCACGCGCAGGTCCATCAGCGGAAGGCGGTGGCGGGCGAACCGTGGAACACACCCGCGTTCACGCGCTCCGGGATGGTGCGCAGCGGGTGCATCTGGGGCACGGCCCCGTGTGACTGGACGGACATGACGGTGCAAAAGTAGCGGGCCACATGCTCCCGTGTCACGCCTCCCGGAAAAAAGCTAGAGCCACCGCTTGCGCCGGAACCACATCAGCATCAGGGCGGCAATGCCCACCATGATGCCCACCACCGTGAAGTATCCATGGCGCCAGTGGAGCTCGGGCATGTGGTCGAAGTTCATGCCGTACACCCCCACGATGAATGTGAGCGGGATGAAGATGGTGCTGATGATCGTAAGCAGCTTGATCACCTGCCCCATGCGCAGGTTCACGCCAGCGTGGTAGGTGTTCTCCAGACTGGCGAGCATGTCACGGAAGGTGGCGATGGTCTCAGCGATGTAGACCGTATGATCCTGCAGGTCGTTGATGTAACGGCGCGTGTTCTTGTCGATCAGCGCGCTCTGCAGGGTGTTGAGCCTTCCGGCCAGTTCACGCGTGGGGGTCACATAGCGGTTGACCGTGATAAGCAGGCCCCGCAGCTCCTGGAGACTCAGCAGGTCCTCGCCCCCGGGGCGCAGCGTCACCTTGCGCTCCAGCTGCTCGATACGGCGCCCCAGTTCCTCCACCACCAGGAAGTAATTGTCCACGATGACGTCGAGCAGGGCATAGAGCAGATAGTCGGCACCGCTCTTGCGAACACGACCCAGTTTGTGCCGTATGCGCTCCCGGATAGGGTCCAGCACATCTCCCGGGCGCTCCTGGAAGCTGATCACATGGCTTCGCCCCAGCACAAGGCTCACCTGCTCGACGTCAATGGAACCCGTGTCCTCGTCCATGGCCAGCATCTTCACCACCACGAATAGGTCGTCCTGGTACTCCTCGAGCTTGGGACGCTGGTCCGTGTTGAGCACATCTTCGAGCAACAGGGGATGAAGGCCGAAGCGCTCGCCCACGGCGCCCACCACCTGTCCGTCCTGCAGGCCGTCCACATCCACCCAGCACACCGTGCCGGTCGGCGGTGGAAGCTGCAGGGCCATCAGGTCCGGCGACATGGTTTCCGTGTACGTGTCCGCATCGTAGACAAAGGCCCGCATTGTACCCCTGCCGGCCTCGCCGCTTCCCACCTTCACAAGCGATCCCGGTGGCAGGCCCACCTTGCCGCCCCGGCTACCCACCCGCTTCATGGTCGTGGCTATTTCCGCGGCCCTCGTGGCGCAGCACAACGGTGCGGTGCGGATAGGGTATCTCGATGCCATCGCGATCGAACCGTTCCTTGATGGCGAGCTGCAGGTCGAAGAGCATCATCCGGGCGGTGAAGGCGTCCTTGGCCCACACGTGCGCGCGGAGCAGCACGCCTGACTCACCGAGGTTGACCACGCGCACGGGCACCACGGGCTCATTGGCTGCCTCCTCGCCGGGCGTCCTCCGGTCCAGGCTGTGCTCGTGCTGCAGACAGACCTCCTCAAGCACCTTCATGGCCTTGCGCAGGTCGGTGGCATAGGCCACGGTCACCTCCACGTACTGGCAGATCGCCGGGTCCACCACGGTGCTGTTGATCAGGGTCTCATCGCTGATCCTCGAGTTCGGGATGATCACGCGGCGGTTCTCACCCGTTACGATCACCGTGTGGCGCAGGGTGATGTCCTCCACGATACCGGAGTGTGTGCCCACCTGGAGCATGTCCCCTACGCGGAATGGTTTGAAGCTGACGATGAAGATGCCACTGATGATGTTGCTGAAGGCCCCCTGCGCCGCGAAGCCGAGCAGCGCAACAAGGATGCCGGCCCCGGCGAACAGCGTCACGGCCAGGTACCGCAGACTGGGTATCGTGTAGATGATGGCCGCCGCGCCCACCAGGCCGACGATGAACCGCGTCGCGTTGCGCAGGAAGCGGTAACGCGTACGGTCCTCGTTGCCCTGGTCACTGTGCAGGTACGCGCGCTTCAGCAGGATGCGGATCACGCGCTCCAGCACGAGGGCGACGAGCACGATGAGCAACACCTTCGCCAGCAGCAACAGGTTCAGGCCGAGCTTGTCGAGCAGGCGGTCGGGTGCGGGGTTCATGGGTGCCGCACAAACATAGCGGTGAACCGTCCCTAAACGGTCGAGAGGTCCGCCGCACGCAGCCTGCTTCCCGCCGCCAGGTCCATGGGTTCTCCACCTGCACGGAACAGCCTTGCATCACGTCCGACTAGCTCGGCATGCTCGCCCGCCACGCGCAGCAGCGAACCCTCGCGCAGCCCGATGACCGTCCGCTCCGGGTTGGCCGCGATGAACTCGGCGATGCGCTGGTCGCGCGTCTCACCGCCATGGCCCTCCAAGCGCGCGTCCGTGTAGTGCGGGTTGATCTGGAAGGGTACCAGCCCCAACGCTCGTAGGCTGGGCGGCTCGGTGATGGGCATGTCGTTCGTGGTCATGATCGTGGGGCAGGCCACGTTGCTTCCCGCGCTCCAGCCCATGTACGGCATTCCCGCACGCACGCGTGCCCTCAGGGCCCTCACCAGGTCGTATTTGTAGAGCAGGCGAAGCAGTTGGAAGGTGTTGCCGCCACCCACCGCCACCGCTTCCGCGCCCTCAACCGCCTTCGCCGGATTGGCCGCGCGATGCACGGGGTCGAGCACGAAGCCCAGCGGATCCAGTGCCGCCTCCACGGTGTCGGCATAGGTATCCAGTGGTGTCGTCACCGCCGCGTAGGGAACAAATGCGATGCGTGCACCGCGCGGAAGGAAATCCACCAGGTGCTGCGCAGGCCACTTCAGGAAGGGTTCGCCCGGCAGTGTGGAGTTGCTCAGGAGCAGCAGGCGCATGGCTCATTCAGGCACCATCGTGCCGGTGATGGTGAGCATCAGTTCCGCGGGTTCGCCATCGGTGGTGATGCGGATGCGGCGCATCATGGCGCCTTCCGGTGCGCGTCCGTTGAAGGTCACGTCCAGCGACGTGCTGCCTCCAGCGGGCACTTGGTTCGAGGCTGGCTTGGCAGTGGTGCAGCCGCAATCCGAAGCCACATCGATGAGCCGCAGGGGTCTTTCCCCGCGGTTGTGGATGTGGAAGCGGACCTGTTGTTCCCGTCCGATCGGAATGACGCCGAGATCGGCCACCGTGCGGTCCAACTGGACACTGACCCCCGGCAGGGGGACCTCCAGCAGCTGCTCGATCTCGATCCGGCGTTCGCGAGCCGCCTCTGCGCTGTACACGGAGCGCTCCACGTCCTTCGCGGCATCGCTCACACCCTTGGCGGCACGCTCCTCACCGAATGGCGCCGCCTTGATCACCAGGGTTCCACCGTTGGGGGCAGTGGTGTCCAGGTAGGGGGCGAAGAAACCGCTGTCCGCCACGCGGAGGTGGTTGCGCAGGCTCTGGATCCGCCGCAGGGAGAGGTTGCGGTTGTAGTCGTTCAGGGCGAGCGGGCTGGCGTAGCCGCGCACGACGAGCTCCATGCGACGGCCCTCTTCGAGTGCCTTGCGCAGGGTCGGGAGCGCCGCGTTCAGGTCGTCCAGCCCAGCGCGCGCCTCATCCTCGAAGAAGCGCTGGAACCCCGCGGCGGATGCGGTATCCTTCAACATGCTCCTGTACGTGGGCAGCAGGGCCTCGTACGCCGAGAAGGTCTCGCCGTAGGCGCGGTCCCCGATGATGTCATGGGCCCCCGGCTGGGGAACAGGCGCACCGGGAACCGGCCGCGCAGTTCCTCGAGCATTTCCACGGTGGTTCGAACCGTGTCCACCGGGGGTTCCTGCGCCACCAGGGGTCCTGGCAGGCGCACGCGGTAGATGTCACTGCAGCATGTCTCGCCTTTCCTGGCCAGGGATCCCACGCGGTTGCTGGTGAGGTAGCCGGTGCCGGTGAGCCCGTCGATCACCGGGTAGAGGTCGTTGGCCGGGCTGTTCATGGGAGAGCCCGCATGTACCGGTGCCCCGAAGACATCATCGGTGCGCTGACTTGAGAAGATGTCGTGGCCGCCGATACCCGGAAGGTGGTCCGAACTGAAGTACAGTGTGGCGCTCGCCACATCGAAGTGGGGTGTCACCTCGTTGCCCGGGGTATTCACTTGGCCAGGCAGGGGATAAACGTCCATCACGGCATCGCCCTGGAGGCGTGCCCACCAGAGGTCCATGCCGCCGGCACCACCAGGGCGGTCGCTTGCGAAGAACAGCCGCTCGGTCCCGTCCACCAGGGCGACCATGGGCTGCGTGTGCACGCCTTGGTCGCCAAGGCCGGCGAGCGCGCTCACCGCGCCTCCGCGAGTGTCCACGACGGCGATGCCGCATCCGCCGGGGGGCGTGCACCGTGTGAAATAGAACCGCCGGCCATCCAGGCTCCAAGTACCGTTCGCCCGGTCCTCGGTCGGCACGCTGTCCGGGTAGTGACGGGGTGCGGACCAGGCGTCCCCCTGCGCGGGGCTGCGGTAGATCGCCACATGGTAGGAGGTGGTGTCCACCACCGCGTTGTCCTCGTCCAGTTCGCCGCGGAGCGAACTGAGCACAAGCGCACCCGTGCTGTCGGGCCGCGCGGCGAATTCGCTGGCGTAGCTGTTGAGCGGTTCGGGCAGGTGTTCCACGATGACGGTGGTGGCGCCCGCGGCGAGGCTGTCACCCAGCGCACAGCCGCGCATGGCGTTCACCGCGCGCAGGGCGGTGCGGGATGCCTTGTCCGTCTCGCGTTCCAGCACCTTGCGCCAGGTGGCCAGGGCCGCGGCGCGGTCGCCTGCGCAGAGCTGCATCTCGCCCAACCAGCGCAGGGCGTCCGGGTATTTCCGGCCCTGGTCCTTCTGCTGCACCTTTTCGTACAGCGCGGCGGCCTGCGGGTACTGGTCACTGAGGCGGCATGCCTCGGCCTGTTTCCATTGCAGGGTGAGCCTTCCGGGATCGCGTTGCAGCGCCTCGCCGTAGAAGCGTGAGGCGCCGTAATGGTCGCCGCGGGCCAGGGCTGCATCGCCCCAGCCGATCCATTGGGCGAGGCCCTGCGCCTGCACGAGGCAGGGCATGAGCAGGAGGAGGGAGGGGAGGATCTTGCGTGCGTTCATAGCTGGTGCGGACAGGCTTTGAAGCGCGCAGGCACCGCTGGCCTGCGGCGGAACACGCGTGATATCGTGACCTCGAAGCCGCCGCGGTTCCTGCTGGCTGGTACCAGATCGCTTGCGTTGATGTCGTAACTGACGCCGGCCGTCCAGTCGTCGTATTCGAGGCCTGCGTAGACCATTCCAGCATCCGCTGCACGGTAGCTGCCTCCTATGCGCACGGCCCGCGTCGATCCGTAGCGGTCCACCAGGACGTAGCGCAATGCGGCTCCCACCATCAGCTCGCGAAAGGTGCCCTGTGCCATGAATTGTGCCGCGGGAAGCACGTCCAGCGAGGTGCTGATGGGAAGCTGTCCCATGGCATGCATGGTCGTGCGTATGTCAAGCGGTTCGGCTGGCGTGCCGAGGAACCCGATGCCGGGCCGTGTGAGGTTGAAGACGCCGATGCCCGCCTGCACCAGTTTGCGCGGGGCGGGCCGGTAGCGGTAGGCCACGCCGGCATGCAGGTCCGGGTGGACCAGTGATGCGCGCTGGAAGTCCTCGCCAGTGGACAGTGACGGGTCGTGGTAGAACCCGTTGTACTGGGCATCGAAGCTCAGTTCATCGTCGTTCACGCTGATGGCTGTTACGCCCACCTGCAAGCCAGCGGTCACCGCGTGATGTCCTTTACCGGGTGCGAGCGTCCAGCTCGGACCAACGCCCACCTGGAACGTGTTCATGCGGGAGTCGCCGGCGTTGTCGTTGAACAGCCAGAGTCCGAGGCCAAGGCCTTTACGCCCGAAGGCGTTGGCGGCGTCATAGCCCAGCCCGAAGGTCCGGTAGGGGCGTGTCACGGCCCTCCATTGCTGGCGGAACACTGCATGCACCCGGTGGTCGCCATCAAAGGCGCCGATCAGGCCCGGGCTCGTGGCCAGCGGGGTGTGGAAGAACTGGGTGAAGTGGATGTCCTGCGCATGGGCCGGACCGAGCGCGGCAAGGAGGAGCGCGCTGAAGAGGGTCGTTGATATGGTGCGCATCGGGTCAGCGGATCACGGTGACGTTGCCCTTCTTGAAAAGCTCCTGCCCATCGGCACAACGGACACGCAGGTGGTAGACGAAGACTGCAGGGTCCACCGGGCGTCCGCCGAAGGTGGCGTCCCATCCGGTGGATTGATCGGTTGTCTCGAAAACCTTCTCGCCCCAACGGTCAAAGACCTTCAGGTCGAGCTCGGTGATGTAGCGACCCCGTACGAAGAGCACGTCGTTGTTGCCGTCCCCGTTCGGGGTGAAGGCATTGGGTACGAAGATGTCCGGCTCATCACATACCAGCTCGTATACGCGCACGAGCACGGAGTCCGATGCGCTGCAGACACCGTCGCTCACCGTGACCACGAACCATGTGGTGGAGTCCACCACGGCGGTGGGGGAGGCGGCGTTGGGGTCGCTTACGGAAGATGGCGTCCAGGAGTAGGTTACCCCGCTGCCGGGGGTCGCGTTCAACTGGACCGTGGTACCCGCGCTCACCACAGGCTGGTCCACCGTGGCGTCCACATCGTTGGCGTTCACCGGGCTCACCTGGACGGAGACCGTGCCGGACCAGGTGCAGCCGCTGGGCGCCACCACAGAAACCGCGAACACGGTGGACTCCACCGGGGATACGGTAGCGATGGATGTGCCCTGGCCTGCCGTGATCTCGTCGGCAGGACTCCATGTGAAGGTCGAGCCCGCATCAGCCCCGCTCACCACGAGTTGGGCCTCCTGGTCCGCGCAGATGAACTGGTCCGGCGAGACCTCCACCTGCAGCAGGGCGAGGGTGATGGTGACACTGTCCGTCACCGCGCAACCACCGTCATCCGCACGTACATGGTAGGTGCCGGCCACCGGCGGTTGTACGGTCGCCGTGCTGTCCGAGGGTGTGCTGTTCAGCACGTCGGTGAACTGGGCATTGGTGCTCCACTGCCAGCTGCTTGCCGTACCCTGGCTGCTCGCCAGGAGGGTGAATGCGGGCAGCGGTCCACAGAAGGTGGTGTCTGGCATGGCCAGCACGGTGGGCGCGGCGTCCACCACCACCACGGTGAAGGAGGTGAGGTCCTCCTCGTTGCAGCTGGCGGGGTCCATTGCGGTCAGCGTCACGATGTAGTTGCCGGCCGCCGCATAGGTGTGGGTGGGCTCCGCCTGCGTGGAGCCAGTGCCGTCGCCGAAGTCCCACGCGTAGGTGACCCCGTTGCTGAAATTGGCGAAGGTCACCGGCACATTGGCGCACACGGTGTCCGGCGCATTGGCTGCGGCCACCACGAGGGGTGTATCGAAGTCGAACTTGAAAACCCCGTTGTTGCAGTTGGGGCTGTTGTTGGTGGGGCTCCACGCGCCGGGGTTCGGTGCGATGGGGAAATCGGAGTTGCCACCGCAGCCTGCACATACGCTCTGGTACACGCGGCCCCTGCGGTCGAAGCGGCTGGTCCCCCCGTCCACGTGCTCCAGGCTCGCGCCGCCCCCGAAGTATGTGGCGTAGGTGAGTGCGCTCATGTCCACTTCGAAGACCGCGAGGTAGAAATCGTTGCCGGTGGTGCCCGCCTGGTAGGCGTCCGGCGTAACCGGCAGGCCGGTGGTGGTCATCGGTGGCCCGATGCCGATGTTGCTCCCCCATCCGCTCACGTACAGCTTGTCACAGAAGTCCACGAGGAAGGCCGTGGGACTGATGGACGGGGTGCCTGTGGGCAATCCGAACCGCGAGCCCAATGACCAGGTCTGCAGGTCGGGGCTCATCTTGGCGATGAACTGCCCACTACCGGGCACATTGTATCCGGCATTGAGGATGAGCTGGCTCCCGGGCGCCTGGGTCTGCCCGAAGAGGAATACATTCTCCTGTTCATCGAGGTCGGCGAAGTAGGCCTGGTCGTAGGCGCCGCTCCCGAAGTAGGTGCAGGCCAGCAGCGTGGTTCCGTTCGCGCTGAAGCGCGCCGCGAAGGCATCCGCGACACCGCCCTGGTAGTTCACCTGGTAGGCACCCGGGGTTACGGGCATGTTGCCGCTGGCCGTGCCACCGCATACGAGCAGGTCGCCGTTGGCGAAGACCTCGCCGCCGTAAGCCGCATCGGCGTTGCTCCCACCCAGGTAGCTGCTCCAGACCAGCGTGCTCAGGTCGGGTGTCAGCTTTGTGACCACCCCGTCATGGGTTCCGCCGCCGAAGCTGGGCTCTCGCCGCGCATCTCATCGGCGTAGTTGTACTTGAGGGCAGGGGAGCTGTTGTGGCCGTCGTTCTGTGATCCGCCCAGGAAGGTGGCCGCGAGCAGTTGGCTGCCGTCATCGCTCAGTCGCGCCACCACCATGTCACTCCCGAAAGGGTAGCTCACACCGATGCCCTGTGGTGTGAAGTTTGTGCCGCCCTGGAAGGTGCCCTGCACAGCGCCGGGGGTTACGGGGTGGTCCGGCGAGCCGGTGGTGCCGAGGATGAAGATCTCGTCGCTGGAGTTGACGATGAGGCTGTGGGGGAGGTCATCCCCCTGGCCGCCCAGCATGGTGCTCCAAACGAGCGCGGTCCCGGTCGTATCGTACTTGGTGATGGCGATGTCGGTGCCGGGGATGTTGCCCTGCCCGTCGCCGCCGTTCCATACCGTCTGGTAGGCACCAAGTGTGGTTGGGTAGCCGTTGCCGAAGCTGGAACTTCCGCTGTAGAGGAAGCCCAGTTCATCGAAGGTGGCCGTGTAGCCGAAGTTGTCCGAGGTTGCGCCCGAGTAGGTGCTGAACTCCAGCGTGGGGTCGATGACCAGTTCATGGCGGCGGTCGTAGGCGCCCAGTTCGAAGCCCACACTTCGCCCTTTAAGGCGGTAGCGGCAGGCCACCGGCACGCGTTCGCCGTCGATCACCTGGTAGGCGAGGGGAATGCGCTCCACCAGCGGACCGAGGGCGGTGGATACGACCAGCCGGTCATCCTGCAGGGCGATGCCTTCGGCCCCGTCGTAGCGGAGGCGCAGTGCGCCCGCATCGCCGCCGGGCGCAACGTGCAGGTCATACTTCAGTCCCTCCGCACCGGAGGTTAGGCGCAGGGCGATGCCCGGCGCGATGCTGCTCCATTCCACGGCGGTGAAGGCGCGGGCGTTGCGGCCCCAGCGATCCGGGTCGTTCCCCACGAAGTAGTGGTGCAGTCCGCCAAGCTGGTGCATGCCCCGGGTGCGCGGCGTGCGGCCTTCCATCACGAACTGCAGACGCAGCGCATGGTGGGAGATCACCGGACGACGCTCCATGGCGGGGGGCTCACCTCCGTGCGCATGTGCGGCGTGCACTTCGCGCGCATCGTAACGGTCGATCAGCAGGGCGTTGTGCTCACACCACACGGTGGCGCCGGGCACATCCGCCTTGAAGCGCACCATTTCGGGCCATTGGCCCTTGTTCTCAACGAAGCGGACGTGCTCCTGGGCCGCGGCGGGGCAGCAGGCGAGGAGCATCGCCGCCAACGCGAGGGAGTGGCGGAGGGGGATTGGACGTTGCATGCCGAGCGAATGTAGCGATCGCCGCCGACCGTGGTGCTCCGCGCACCATACCCTCCCGGCGGCGGTGTCCGCACTACCTTTCCGCCCCATCCCATCATCCCGCTGACCCATGCTGCGCTCGCTGAGGTTCATCCCGCTTTTCCTGTTCATGCCGCTGGCCGCCAGCGCGCACGAGGGCATGTGGCTGCCCACCCTGCTGGGGAGCATCCAGGACCGCATGCAGGCCGAGGGTCTAAAGTTGACCGCCGAGGACATCTACAGCGTGAACCGTGGCAGCCTCAAGGACGCCGTGGTTCTGTTCGGCGGCGGGTGTACCGCCGAGGTGATCTCCGCCGAGGGGCTCATACTCACCAACCACCACTGCGGGTTCAGTTCCATCCAGGAACACAGTTCCGTGGAGCACGATCACCTGAAGGACGGATTCTGGGCGATGGACCGCGGCCAGGAGCTCACAAACCCAGGGCTCACCGCCACCTTCATCATCCGCATGGAGGATGTCACGATGCGCATGATGGACGCGGTGACCGCGGGGTCGGACGAGGCGGCACGGCAGAAGGCCATTGCCGCCCGCGGCCAGGAGATCGCACGTGAGGCCACCGCGGGCACCCACCACCAGGCCGTGGTGCGCGCCTTCAATTATGGGTTGCAGTACATCCTCATCGTGAGCGAGACCTTTCGTGACGTGCGCCTTGTCGGTGCTCCGCCAGGTTCCATCGGCAACTTCGGCGGTGACACGGACAACTGGATGTGGCCTCGACACACGGGGGATTTCAGCCTCTTCCGCATCTACGCGGATGCCGAAGGCCGGCCTGCGGACCCCTCGCCATCCAATGTGCCCTTCCGTCCGCGGCATGTGCTGCCCATCAGCATGGACGGAGTGAAGGAGGGCGACTTCGCCATGATATTCGGATTCCCGGGCAGCACCCAGCGCTACCTGCACAGCCGAGCGGTGGAGTACATCACCACCACGGGTGATCCGCTGCGCATCCGCATGCGGCGCGCCAGCCTCGCTGTCATCGACGAGGCCATGCTCGCCAGCGACCGCACGCGCATCCAGTACGCGGACAAGCAGAAGGGCATCAGCAACGCCTACAAGAAATGGATCGGTGAGCTGCGCGGCCTGAACGAGCTGCGCACAGTGGACCGCAAGCGTGAGCTCGAGGCCGCTTATATCGAACGCGCCCGTGCGGCGGGACGCCGCGACCTGCTTGCGGCGTTGGACTCCCTGGAACGCTGCTACGCTGGCTTCCCCGCACTGGCCAAGGCCCGTGACCTGCACGTGGAGTTCTTCCTGGTTGGCCCCGAGCTGTTCCGCTTCGCCTGGAGCTTCCAGCAGCTGGCCGATCCGGACGCGGTTGCCACCCTGGAGAAGGAGGGCAAGTTGCAGCCCGAGCTGGATCGGCTGCGAGCATCAGCCAGGGCCTTCCACAAGGACTTCGATCCCGCTGTGGACCGTCGCGTGCTGCTTGCGCAATACCCCATTTACCGCGAGCACCTCGATCCAGCCCTGGGACCCGACCTGGCCGACCAGGACCGCCGGTTCCCCCAGGCGAACGCCTGGGCCGATCACATGTACACGTCCTCCCTCTTCACCGATCCCGCTGCGCTTGACGCCGCCCTGGCCGGTTACTCGCCGAAGGTGATGCGCGCGTTGGCCATGGACCCCGCCCCCGTCTTCGCCCGGCGTATGGCGGAGGCCTTCGCCACCAATGTGAAGCCGCGCACCGACCTCCTCAACCAGCGCGTGCAGGTGCACATGCGCACCTACGTGTCGGGCCTCATGGTGCTCTTCCCCGAGCGCGGTCACTGGCCCGATGCGAACAGCACCCTGCGCCTGAGCTACGGCCGTGTGGAGGGAAGCCGTCCCCGTGATGGCATGACGTACGAGGCGTTCACCGACCTCGATGGCGTAATGGAGAAGTACCGCCCGGGGGATGCGGAGTTCGACCTGCCGGCCCGCCTGCGGGAACTGCATGCCAGCCGCGACCATGGACCTTACGGCAATTCCGATGGAACGATGCCAGTGTGCTTCACATCCAGCCTGCACACCACTGGCGGAAACAGTGGAAGCCCGGTGCTCAACGGCCGGGGGGAGCTCATCGGCATCAACTTCGACCGAAGCTGGGAGAGCACGATGAGCGACATCCAGTTCGATCCGGCCAAATGCCGCAACATCAGCGCCGATATCCGCTACGTGCTCTTTGTCATCGACAAGGTGTGCGGAGCGGGCCACCTGGTGCAGGAGATGCAACTGGTGCGCACGGGCGCCTCTCCACTCGCCACCCCGCGCTGAGGAATGGCTGGAAGCTGGATGGAGCGGGATGGCGGGTTGGAGCGCTCGCTCAGATTCGGCGATTTCAGCAGGGCTTTCGCCTTCATGGCGCGCGTTGCGCTCGAGGCCGAGCGCATGGGGCATCATCCCACCTGGACGAACACATGGGACCGGGTGTGGGTCAGGCTTACCACCCATGATGCCGGTGGTGTGGTTACCGACAAGGACAGGGCCCTCGCGGTGGCCATCGACCGCATCGCAGCGGAGATGGGTGCTGAATGAACCGGTGGGAATAAGGAAGCCCGGCCACTGGCCGGGCTTCCTGAAGGATCGTTCCGAAGACGTGTCAGCCGACCTTCTGCACCATCGCCTTGATGGTGAGCTGGGTCTGCTTGGGCTCCGTATTGGCGACCACGGTGACCGTCTTGGTCTGCTGGCCTTCCTGCTTGCCGGGCTTGTATTCCACCTTGATCTGGCCGGTGGCACCGGGAGCGATCGGCTCCTTGGGGTATTCGGGTACTGTGCACCCACAACTTCCGGTGGCGCTCTCGATGAGCAGGGGTTCCTTGCCCGTGTTCGTGAAGGTGAACACGTACTTGTTCTCGCTGTCCTGCTTCACGGTACCGAAATCATGCGCCGAATTGGCGAAGGCCATGGTTGTCTTGGGCCGGTTGTCGATGGCGGCCTGGGCCTGCTGGGCCATCGGGTCGAAGGTCTGGGCGTCCGGTACCGGTGGCGTCAGGGTGTTCGGCTTCGGGCCTGGCGTTGCGCTGGTCATCGCCACGCCGGGGGCGTCACCGGCAGGGGTGGGTCCCGTTCCGCTGGCCGCCATGTAGATCAGCGTGCCGGCGATGAGCGCGAGCAGGGCGATCTTGATGGTCTCTTTCATCGCTTGGTGGTTTTCTGGTCTTGGTGGGTGCGAAATTACGGCGAATGAACCCGAGCCGGACCGCCTTAACGATCCATTAACAGGCCCCTACCGCTGGCGGGCCATGCCCATGCGCTCGTAGGTGTTGCCCTGCAGGGCGTCGATGGCCTTGCGGTAGCTGCTGTCCACCGGGTTGTCCGCATTAAGCGCCTGCCAGTAGGCGGATGTGTCCCACAGGTCGCGTGCCAGCAGCGCCTTCACGTGCAGGGCGATGAGCGGACGTGACCGGTCCGCGCCCACGGTGTCGGGCTCCACGCCGTCGGACTTGCCGGCCTCTACCAGTTCATTGAACAGGCGGTCATCCATCTGGAAGCGCTGGATGAACGCCTCGATGGTGGGGTGGGCCCGGAGCAGTTCCTCCCGCCTGCGGTCCACCACGCCCAGGGCGAAGGTGTTGAGGGTTCCCTTCCGCACCAGGCGACCGAAGTAGTCCGAGCTGAGGCTCGTATCGAGCGCCACGAAGATGTCCGGCATGATGCCCCCACCGCCGTAGACCACGCGTTTGTTCATGGTGTAGTAGCGGGCGGTGTCCTTCACTTCGATGCTGTCGCGGTGCATCAGTTCGCCCTTGGCCAGCCGTTCCTGCTGTTCCTTGCGGTAGGCCTCAACGCCCTCCTCGTAGGGCTTCTGGATGCAGCGTCCGCTGGGCGTGTGGTAGCGGCTTACGGTGAGGCGCACGGCCGAGCCGTCGGGCAGCATCACCGGTCGTTGTACCAGCCCCTTGCCGAAGCTGCGGCGCCCGATGACCAGCCCGCGGTCCCAGTCCTGCACAGCCCCGCTCACGATCTCGCTGGCGCTGGCGCTGCCCTCGTCCACAAGCACCACCAGCCGGCCCCTCTCGAAGCGGCCCTCGCCTGTGGCGTATGTGTTCTCGCGGGGGCTGTTGCGTCCTTCCGTGTAAACGATGAGCTTGCGGTCGCCCAGGAACTCATCGGCCATCTCGATCGCCGAGCGCAGGTAGCCCCCCCCGTTGCCCTGGAGATCGAGTACCAGATCGCGCATCCCCTTGGCGCGCAGCTCATCCAGTTTGTCGCGCACCTCCTTGGTGGTTGTGGCGCTGAGGCGGCTCACCTTGATGTGGCCGATGCCCGGAGCCGCCATGCAGGACGCTTCGACGCTGTAGATGGGGATCTTGTCCCGGGTGATGGTGAACTCGAGGGGGGCGCGCTCACCGCGGCGCTGGATGGACACGGCGACCTTGGTGCCCTTGTTGCCCCGAAGACGCTTCATCACGTCGGGATTCTTGATGCCCGTACCGGCCACGTTCTCGCCATCGATGCGCAGGATGCGGTCCCCGGCGCGGATGCCGAGGCGTTCGCTGGGCCCGCCCGCGATCGCATCCACCACATAGATCGTATCCCGTACGATGTTGAACTGGATGCCGACCCCCTCGAAGTTGCCCTTCAGGGGCTCGTTCACTTCGTCCAATTCCTCCTTGGGGATGTAGGTGGAGTGTGGGTCGAGTTCCTCCAACATCCGCACGATGGCGGCCTCCACGAGCTTGTCGTTGTCCACGGTGTCGACGTACATCCGGTCGATGTGGTAGAGCAGGGTCTCCAGTTTGCTGGCGGCCGACGGACGGTTGGCTTGTGCCAGTGCACCGCCGGTGTGGAGCGTGGCGAGCGCGATGACGGCGAGGGCCTTGCGGGGCGATCGGAGTGCCTGCATGGGTCTGTTATGCAACGCGAAGGTGGTCCGTGGGCGTGTGTCGTGTCAATGGATGGGGCCCTTGAGGCCGGGGAACCTGTAGGCACTGCCCTGCAGCAGCTTGCCCTTGTGCCATTTCTCCACGCGCGCCAGCCGGCCGTCCTCGTAATAACGCCATCGGCCATGCGGCACGCCATCCTTGTATTCGCCCACGATGCCCTGTGCACGGAAGGCCCAGGTACCCTCACGGACGCCCATGCGGTACTGACCCTTGAGCGCGATGCGTCCCTGCTCATCGAACTCGGTCCAGTCGCCATGGAGGGACCCCCAGCCGTAGACGGCTACGATGAGGGGGCGTCCGTCGGGGTAATAGGCCTTGTAAAGCCCGCTCGGCTTGCCCCGCCTGTAGCTCATGGTGGTGGCCACGCGTGTTGTGTCGAAGGCGAACCGGCTTGTGCGGAGGTAGGCCTCTTCCTGCTGAAGCGGGCCGTGCACCAGGGGGAAAGCATAGGTCGTGTCGCCCGATGGGATGAAGAGGGTATCCGGTTGGGCCTGCACCTGGTTCAACAGCCAGCAAAGCGGGAGGAGCTGCAGCAGGCGGTTCATGGTCCGGGACCGGGGTAGGACACACGGAAGCCGACCGTGACGGTCCGGCCTTCGGCATCGGTCAAAGTTAGGCGATGGGGCCCGGCGGCAAGGTCGAGCGCGGCGCGGTGGGTGTTATGGGTGGTGGTAATGAAGGTGCCGTCCACGTGCCAGTGGACGGTGGCACCGGCCTCGCGGTGTGCGGCCTCGGCCACGAGCCTGCCGCGCCGGCCGTCCAGCTCCCGTGCGAGCATCACCACGGCACCGGGCTCCGGGTAGACCAGTTGGATCGGTCCCTCGAGGTCGTCCAACGGCAGGCCAGGCAGGGCGGGGGGCAGGCGGTGGTAAAGGGGGTCGGTAGGCGCGTAGTAGGCCTCCATGGCAGGTGGGAGAACGAAGCGGACCTGGGGAACACCCCCTTGCCCCGCGGGTGCCCGATGCAGCCCGTCCGGTGTGCACCACACCGTGCGGTGATAGGGGCATGGCGGGGTGGACAGGCCGGAGCGGGGGATGGCCACCGTGTCCACCTGAGGGCATACGTGCCCGGCGCGGTGGCCGCTCCGGCGGCACAGGGGCCAGCGCACCAGCAGGTCGTGCGGCGGGTCGGGGGTGGGCGCGTTGCCCAGCAGGCCGAAGAGCTCGAAGAGCATCGGGGCGGCCATCCTCCCGCCGGTGAGGCCGGGTCGGCCTTCGCCATCGGCATTGCCGCACCATACGCCCACCGCATGGCGCGTGGTGACGCCCACCGCCCAGGCATCCCGGTGTCCGTAGCTGGTGCCCGTCTTCCAGGCGATCCGCCGTGTACCCGCGAAATGCTCCCAGCCCGCTTCCTCGGCTGGTCTGGCCACGCGGCAGAGGGCCTCGAGCGCGAAGTGGGCGCCCGAGGCGGTGAGGGGTGCCGGCGTGGCATCCCCGTCCCGCCCTGGTACGAGCACAGGTGGGCGGATCAGCCTTCCAGCATCGATGGCGGAGCGTCCGTGTGCCGACCGGATGCGTTCCAAGCCGGCGTATGCGCCTGTGATCTCCAACAGGGTGGTCTCACCGCCGCCCAGCACCAGGCTCAGGCCGTAGTCGTCCGCGCGGCGATCGAGCCCGTTCAACCCCATGGCGCGGAAGAGCTGCAAGGACCGGTCGATGCCATGCTGCCGGAGCGCGCGCACGGCCGGGACGTTGAGGGACCGGGCCAATGCGGTGGACGCGGGTACCGCTCCGCAGTATGTTCCATCGTAATTGCCTGGTGCGAACCCGTTGTAGTGAACGGGAAGGTCCGACACCAGCATGTCTGGCAGTAGTTCGCCGGCATCCAGTTGTGCGGCATGGAGAAAGGGTTTCAGCAGGCTTCCGGTACTGCGCGGTGCCCGTACCAGGTCCACCTGGCCGCCGTGCGCCTGACCCGCCTCGCGCAGGTTGCCCACATAGGCGAGCACCTCGCCCGTGGCAACGTCCACGATGACGGCAGCGGCGTTCATCACCCGCTCGCCCTGAAGCCGCCCAGCGTGCCGTTCCAGCACCTCCACGGCGCGGTCCTGCAGCCCGCCGTCAAGGGTGGTGGGCACCGTTCCCCGGTGGGTGGCCGCGAGGGTGGCCAGCAGGTGCGGCGCCCGGTCGGGCAGGGGCAACGGCGCCATTGGCAGGGGCTCGTCCGCAGCGAGGGAGCGCTCCAGCTGCGTGATGCAGCCGTCCGCCAGCAGCCGGTCCAGCAGCCGGTCGCGCTTGGCATGCAGCGCCCTGCGCGCCCTGCCGGGATGAACGAGGCCGGGGGCGTTGGGCAGCACGGCCAGGGTGGCGGCCTCCGCCCAGCTGAGGTTGCGGGGGCCGTGGCCGAAATACCGCCAGCAGGCCGCCTCCAGACCCACCACATTTCCGCCGAACGGTGCATGGCCCGCGTACAGCGCCAGCAGCTCCTGCTTTGAAAAGCGCAACTCGAGGCCGATGGCGAGGGCCATATCCAGCAGCTTGTTGGCCACGGTGCGTTGGCCGCCACGGGCCATTCGCGCGACCTGCATGGTCAGGGTGCTTCCGCCACTAACCACATGCCCCGCCTCCATATTCTGCAGGGTGGCGCGCACCAGGGCTAACGGGTCGATGCCGGGGTGCCGGTGGAAGTGCCGGTCCTCGAACGCAAGCAGGCAGGCCTCGAAACGCGGGTCGATGTCCGCGGACTGGTCCAGGCGCCACTGGCCGTCGGAGGCCACCCGAGCCCCAAGCAAGCGGCCCTCCCGGTCCAACAGGGCCACCGACCGCGGGGCGTCGAAAAGCGGCCGCCCCGCCCAGCCCCATAGCACGAGCAACAGCAGCGCGAACGCCGCACTCACGTTGGCAATGCGCCATTTCCACCGGGCCGGGGAGCTTGGTTTTTCCATGGGGCGGGGAAGGGGGGGCGGACCACGAAGTTCCGTTGTAGTTCCGGCGGACGCTTATCTTCGACCGCCTTAACGAAACGCGATGTACCGTAAACTGCTGGTCCTGGCCGCCTTGGCCACCCTCTCCTGGCAAGACGCGAAAGCCACCCACGTCTCGGGCGGGGAGATCATCTATGAATGCCTGGGGAACGGGCAGTACGCGTTCACCCTGGTGATCTACCGCGACTGCTTCGGCACCACGCTCGGCACTTCGTACGACCTTTCGCTGGAGAGCCCCTGCGGCAACCAGACGGTGACGGTCACCCAGGAAAGCTTCACGGAAGTGAGCCAACTGTGCCCGGACCAGTTGCAGAACAGCACCTGCAACGGGGGCAACCTGCCCGGCCTCGAGCAGTACATCTACACCGGCGTCGCCACCGTTCCCCCTTGCGATTTCTGGACCGTGTCGTGGTCGCTGTGCTGCAGGAACGATGCCATCTCCAACCTCGACCAGCCAGGCAACATCGATGGTTACATCGAGACCACCTTCAACAACGCGGACTATCCCTGCGAGGACTCCCCCGTGCTGACCGGTGCGCCTATTCCCTACGTGTGCCTCAACCAGCCCGTCGTGTACAGCTACGGGGTGTTCGATCCGGATGGTGACAGCCTGAGCTACCAGCTCGTGTCGGCACTGGACTTCGGCGGTGTGCCTGCCGGTTACGTGTTCCCTTACACCCCGAACGAGCCCATCCCGGGCATCACGCTGGATCCGCTCACGGGCCTGCTCACCTTCACCCCGACCATCACGGGCAACTTCGTGGTGGTGGTGGTGGTGACGCAGTTTGATGAGGACGGCAACGTCATCGGCACGGTGATGCGTGACATGCAGTTCGTCGTGATCCCATGCACGAACCAGGCCCCGCAACCGACCTACTGCATCAGCAACTTCAGCGGAACGGCCGTGCAGACCAGCTGCACGGAGATCGAGCTCTGCGAGTCGGACAACTTCTGCTTCGATGTGGTGATCGCCGATCCCGACATCGACGACACGCTGGCCGTGGAGAGCAACGTTCAGCAGAACCTGCCCGGTTCCACCATTACGTGGACGGGGACCAACCCGGTTACCATCACGGTCTGCTGGACCGCCCAGCCGGGATCCAGCGGCTTTTTCCCCTTCACCATCACGGTGGATGACCAGAACTGCCCCATCAGTGCGTTCCAGACCTACGTCTTCAACACCAATGTGCTGCAGCGCACCTCGGTGGGCCCCGACCAGGTGATCTGCGGACCGCAGGTGGCGGAGATCGAGGCCAATGGCGGCCTCAACTTCACGTGGTCCGTGCTGAGCGGCGAACCCATCACCCCCCAGAACTTCATCTGCCTGGACCCCCCCTTCTGCTCGGAGGTGATCGCCGACCCCAACACCAGCACGACCTATGTGGTGGTGAGTGACCTGGCCGGCACCTGCATCAACTCGGACACCATCACCGTTTCCGTGGTGAGCGATTTCACCTTCGCTGTGACCCAGAGCGACGATACCCTCTGCCTGGGCGAGACGGCGCAGATCAATGTGACCACCAACCCGGGCACGCCGGGCTACACTTTCGCGTGGACGCCCTCCCTGGGCCTGTCGGCGGATGATGTGGCCGATCCCGTGGCGGGGTACAGCCAGCCCGGTAACTATACGTACGCCGTTGAGATCACGAGCCCTGACGGGTGCGTGCGGCAGGACACCAGCCTGAG
>CAZUNW010000024.1:0-9972 GCA_964621425.1 uncultured Chryseobacterium sp.
TGAGGAAGTAGCCCGCGAAGCCCATCGTGCGGATGGTGAACAGCTCGAAGTCCAGGCGTTCCTTGACCCTGGGGTCGAGGCTGTCGATGCCGCCGTTGCCCTCGCCCAGCCAGCGCTTCATGGCGCCCTCGTAGGTGAGGTGCTTCAGGTATTCGTCCTGGTCGGCGAACCCGGGCGGGATGCGGTAGTTGGGCAGGAGGATGTCCTGCTTCAGCTTCAGCACGTCCACCTTGTCCACGATGCGCTGCGTGTTGTCCAGCGCCTCCGGCAGGTCGCTGAACTTGGCCTGCATCTCCTCCGTGCTCTTGAAGAAGAACTCATCGTTGTAGAAGGCGAACCGGGTGCCCCGGGGCTTGCCCTCCTCATCATCGAACTCCTTGGCGCTGGGGGTGCTCTGCTTCTCGCCGGTGTTGATGCAGAGCAGGATGTCGTGCGCGTTGGCGTCCTGCTGGTCCACGTAGTGGCTGTCGTTGCTGGCGATGATGGGTACGTTGTACTTCGCGGCCCATCGCACCAGCACGGCGTTCACCTTGTCCTGTTCCGGGATGCCGTGGCGCTGCAACTCGATGTAGTAGTCCTCGCCGAAGAGGTCGAGCCACCACTTGAACTCGGCCTCGCCCGCTGCCTCGCCCTTGCGCAGGATGGTGCGCGGCACGCTGGCCGCCAGGCAGCAGGTGGTGGCGATGAGGCCCTCCTTGTGGCGCACCACGAGCTCTTTGTCGATGCGCGGGTACTTGCTGTAGTACCCCTCGATGTACCCCAGGGAGCAGAGCCGGCTCAGGTTGCGGTAGCCCTCCGCGTTCCGAGCGAGCAGCAGCTGGTGGTAGCGGTTGTCGCGCTCCTCGCGGGTGAACTGCTTCTTGTGGCGGTCCTCCACCAGGTAGAACTCGCAGCCCACGATGGGCTTCACCTTCAGGCCCCCGTCCTCGTTCCTGTGCTTGCCCGCCTCCGCCACGAACTTGAACACGCCGAACATGTTGCCATGGTCGGTGATGGCCACGGCGGGCTGCTCGTTGCGCAGGGCCTTCTTGTAGAGGTTGGGTATCGAGGCGGCGCCGTCGAGCAGGCTGAACTGCGTGTGTACGTGCAGGTGTGAGAATTGCATGGCCGGAGGGCGACGAAGTTACCGGGTGCCCATCGGGCGGGCGGGAGCCATTTTTCCACGATCCCACGATCCCGCGCCTATGGCGCGGATACGCGGTGGCGCAACCGGTCAGGCCTTGCGCACCATCGGTTCACAGCGCACCGGGAAGTTCACGCTGCGCGCAATGAAGCAGTACTTGTGCACCTCGCCATGGAGGTGGACGGCCTTTCCCACCATGCCCTCCTCCGTCACCAGCACCTCGGGCCGCAGCACCACCCCGGTGAACCGCCCGCCACCATCACCGGTGAGGGTGAGGGTGCCTTCGGCATGGTCACGGTAGGCCACCACATTGATGCGGGCCCTCGCACACAAGGCCAGGTAAGTGAGCAGGTGGCATTGTGCGAGCGCTGCCAGCAGCAGGTCCTCCGGGTTATGGATGGCCGGGTCACCGCGGAACAGCGGGTCCGCCGTTCCGCGCAGGTCGGGCTTGCCCGCGATGCGCACCACGTGCTCACGGGTGTAGCCCTCATAGGTGCGCGTGCCCGTCAACGGGTCGCCTGACCATTCCAGTTCCAGCCGGTACAGGTGGTCGCCCTTGTTCATTGCTTCACGAAGGTCGTGCGCACCATGCTGTCCAACAGGTGCAGGGTGTAGATGCCGGGGTTGAGGCCCTCAACCGCCAGCACCTTGGTGGTGTGCTCCTTCAGCACCGGGCGACCGGCGAGGTCGGTGACCAGCACAGCGGCGGGCAACCCGGTCGGTAGCGCAATGTGAAGCTCCCGCGTGCACGGGTTTGGGTGGATGCGCGGGCGCAAGGGCGCTGCGGGGGCCGGCAGGCCGGTGATGCACGCCGGTTGTGGAGCTGGCAGGTGGTCGTCGATGAACCGCACCAGCGCCACGCGCAGCGAATCCGCGAAGCGCCCCCGGTTAGAGGGTGTGTCGCGCACCCCGGTGAAGTTGCATTCCAGCTGCACCCCGTCAATGGCGCCGCCGTTCAGGCTTCCGTGGCGTGCGGTGTTGTAGCCCCCGCTGAAGTAGGCCTGACCGGCGAGGGGAAAGGGGTCCTGCTGGCTGGGCACCGCGGGGAAGCCCATGTCGCCCAGGCGTGTTCCCAGGGCCTGCGGACCGCGCAGCAGTTCAGCGTGTGAGAGCCCCTGTGCGTTGGCCAGCGCCAGCGCGCGGATGCTGCTGTAATTGATGTATGTGGCTGTGTTGAGGGTGGCATCAGGAAGGGCCAGTTCGTCCTCGTAGAGCAGGTAGCCGAGTTCAAGGCGCTGCACGCTGTGCCCGTGTCCATGGAGGTCCAGGAAAAGCCCCTTGCCCGCGACGTTGGCCGCGCGGGCCTTGGCGCTGTCGATGAAGGCGTGGAAGGCCTGCCATGCGGCCACGGCCTGCGGGTCGCCGCAGGCGCCGTCAGCCAGGTCGCGGTTGGCGTCCAGCTTGCGCCGGGAGAGGTGGTTGATCACCACATGCGGCCGGCAGCCGTCGTTGGCGGCGAAGACCGAATCGATCGCATCGACCAGTTCGATGGTGCGCGCGTCCAGGTCGTAAACCGGGTTGTTGCACGTGCGGTCGGGGATGTCCGCAGGCATCAGGGCGCCCCCGTGTGGCACGGCGATCACCAGGGGCAGGTCGCCGCAGCGGTATTCGATGTGGCCGTTCTGCGCCAAGTACACCTGGCCGGGCAGGAAGGGCTGCGCAGCGGCGTTCCATGCCAGCGACAGTCCGGCGTGCAGCAGGTATGCGTGCACCCCCCTCATTGCTTGATGAACCGCGTCCGCCCGGGGTCGTCCGCCATGCGCACCGTGTAGGTGCCCGGCCGCAGTCCGCCCACAGGGATGGTTTCCTGCCAAGGAAGGCGAAGCACCAGGCGCCCGGTGGCATCGTGGATCAGCACCTGCGCCCGCTGCTGCGCGTACGCACCGCGCAGGTGGAGCAGGTCGGTCGCGGGCACGGGCCAGACGGTGAGTTCAGCTTCCATGGGCCTCTCCGGCACACCCACGCCTGGCTCCAGCGTCCATCCGATGTCCTGCATCACCGCCAGCCCGAGCGGACCGGGCCAGTGGTTGGCATCGCCTGTGGCGCTGAACGGGGTCATCAGCTCGTTGGCATTGCCCGTCGGGTAGGTGGACTCGTTGAAGTGCACGCAACTGCTGCCCAGCGCGAAGGTGGATGGTGCGTAGATCCGTGCCCCCTGGCCACCGTTGGCAGCCTGCACCTGCGGACCGTTGAAGTACAGCTGGCCCCCGGTCATGGCATCGCCCAATTGCGCGCCGGGGTTGAGCAGTTGTGCAAGGGGGCCGTCCTGCAGGTCGGCCAGGAAGATGTCGAATACGCCGGGCAGGGTGTCGAGCTGCGGCCAGGGGAAGCTGCTGCTGAGCGGGGCGAAGTCAGCCATCTCCACCAGCCCAAGCGAACCCACGCCGGCCTCCTTCTTGGAAAGGCCCACGAAGCCGAGGCCATGCCCCAGTTCATGCAGCGCCACCGTGACCAGGTCATGCTGTCCGGCGGAGGGCTGGCCATCGGTGCCGGCATACCAGTTGGTGCCGCTGTTCAGGTAGATGTCCATGTCGTTCTCGCCGGGGTTCAATTCCAGGCCCGCGATGCTGTTGGCCAGCGCGGTGGCGTACCAGGTGCTGGCGAGGGGCGCGCCGGGAAAGTCGCGGCGCCCGTTGGGGAAGGTGACGCCGAGCGCAGCGCTCCCCAGGGGGAACCAGAGCACGCGCACCTTGATGGTGACGGGCGATGCGAGGATGCCGCCCCAGATGTCCGCTGCGTGTGCGATGGCCGCTTGCGCATCGGCGGGCGTGCCCAGGTGGGTGATGCTGAAGGTGGCCGCCGTTGCGGGGGTGAGCGCTGCGAGGGCCAGCGCGGCGAGGAGTGGGCGGGTGGTCATGTCCCGAAGGTATCGCGCCTAAACGGCCAGGATGGGCAGGATGCGGAGCAGTTCGGTCTCGACCTCCTTGCGTCCGGCGACGGCCGTTGCGAAGGGGGTGAGCGTCACGTGCCCTCCGCACAGGCCTATCACGCCGCCCCAGCGTCCTGCGCAGAGGTGCTCCACGGCACCCACGCCCAGGCGGCTGGCCAGCACACGGTCGGTCATCGTGGGGCTGCCGCCGCGTTGCAGGTGGCCCAGCACGCTCACGCGGATGTCGAGCGCGGGCAGGCGTTCCTTCACGGCCCGGGCGATGGCGAACGCACCGCCCTCCTCATCGCCCTCTGCCACCACGACGATGCTGCTCGCCTTGTGCGTTGCGCCCTGCGAAAGCCGGCGCACCACCTCGTCGATGTCCTGCCGCGCCTCGGGCACCAGGGCATGCTCGGCTCCCCCGGCGATGGCGGTGCGCAATGCGATGAAGCCCGCATCACGCCCCATCACCTCAACGAAGAAGACCCGCTCGTGCGAGGAGGCGGTATCACGCAGCCGGTCGATGGCCTCCATGGCGGTGTTGCAGGCCGTGTCGAAGCCGATGGTGAGGTCGGTCCCCACCAGGTCGTTGTCGATCGTGCTCGCGATGCCGATCACGGGCAGGGAGCCCTCGCGGTGCAATGCGAAGGCCCCGGCCTGGGATCCGTTGCCGCCGATCACCACCACCGCGTCCACCTCTGCGCTGCGCAGCTGTTCCCTGGCGCGGACGCGGCCTTCGTCCGTTCGGAATGCCGCACTGCGTGCGCTCCGCAGGATGGTCCCGCCGCGTTGGATGATGTTGCTCACGTCCCGCGGGCCAAGGCTGCGGAAGCGTCCTTCGACAAGTCCGTCGAACCCGTCCATCACGCCCGTCACGCGCAGGCCGTTCACGTGGGCGGCGCGCACCACGGCCCGGATGGCGGCGTTCATGCCCGGTGCGTCGCCGCCGGAGGTGAGCACGGCCAGGTTTCGGATGGTCATGGCGGGAGGTATTCGTCCGCCGTGCCGCCGCCATTGCTGCGGCATCGGGGCGCGGTGTCGCGAACCTACGGCGTGATGCGCTTCACCCGTTCGGCTGTCGCATACCAGTTGCGGTCCACCTCCAGCGTTGCGCCCTTGCCCGGCCTCAGTCCGGTGGCGCTCCATGTATCGCGCGCATCCAGTAGCGGACGCCGGCCGTCGGAGAGCTCCACGCGCACCGGCATCCGCAGGCCGGGCACGGCCTTTGTCCATCGCACCCAGAGCTCCCCGTTGCGCAGGGTCCACTGCAGTTCGGGCACGCGGGTGGTACGCAGATACTGGTCGAACAGCCGCGGGTCGATCCGCTCCCGGGTGCGTGCATCGTAGCCGATTATGAAGGCCTCGACGTCCGCGCTTGTGACCACCTGGCGCAGGAAGCGCCGGTTCATCTCCAGCAGCAGCGGCAGGAAGGTGCTGTCGCCCACGATGTGCCGCACCATGTGCACCAGGGCCGCGCCCTTGTAATACATGTCCCCGCTGCCCTCCTCGTTCACGCCCCGCGGGCCGATCACGGGACGGTCGTTCATGATGTTGCGGCGCACCCCCGCCAGGTATTCCTCTCCGGCCTCCCGGCCGTGGAGGCACTCCACATGCACCACCTCGCTGTACATGGTGAAGCCCTCATGCACCCACATGTCGGCCATGTCATCGGTGCTGATGCTGTTGCCGAACCATTCATGCCCGCTCTCGTGCACGAGGATGTAATCGAAGGTCTCGCCCCACCCGCTGCCGCTCAGGTCGCGGCCCATGTAGCCGTTCCTGTACCCGTTGCCATAGGCCACGGCGCTCTGGTGCTCCATCCCCAGGTGCGGGGCCTCCACCAGCTTGAACCCGTCGGCGCGGAAGGGGTACGGGCCGAAGTGCGCTTCGAAGCAGTCCAGCATCGCGGGCACCTGCTTGAACTGTTCGCGTGCCCTCGCCTCGTTGCCGGCGAGCACCCAGTAGTCACAGTCCAGCGGCCCTTCCTGTCCGGCATGCACCTCGCTGATGTGGGCGTACCGGCCGATGGAGGGGACCAGGTTGTAGGTGTTGATCGGGTAGGTCACCTTCCAATGCCACGTGGTGGTGCCGTCGCCATGCGGTACCCTGCCCGTCAGGCGCCCGTTGCCCACGGCCTGCAGGCTGTCCGGTACGGTGATGTGGAGTGCGGCCCCGTCGTCCGGTTCGTCGCCTTGGTGGTCCTTGCACGGGTACCACACACTGGCACCCAGTCCCTGGCAGGCCACGCTGGCCCAGGGCCGGCCGGAGGGGTCCTGCCGCCAGATCCAGCCGCCGTCCCAGGGAGGATTCCGGGCGGCGCGGGGAACACCGTGGTAGTGCACGCGCAGGGTGTTGGCCTCGCCGCTGGCAAGCGTGTCCGACAGGTGCACGAGGATCACGTGGCCCGCCCGGTCGAACCGGAGCGGTCGGTCCTCGATGGTCACCACGCCGTCCCGCTGGGTCTGCACCTCCCAGGTCACGCTGTCTACCACCATCGGTTGCTGCAGGTCCACCTGCATGCGGTGCCCATCGGCCAAGGCCACGAAGGCGATGGCGGTGACCCCGGTGATGCGCCGTGCGGACAGGTCGGGCCGGACGCTCACATCGTAGTAGGTCACGTTCCACCATGCCCGATCGGGTCCGTTCGATCCGCGCAGGGTGTCGGCCCGGGTGTATGTGCGGGCCGGTCCGTCCATCACTTGGGCACGCCCCCCCCGGGCGCCGGTCAGCGCCAGCAGTGCGGCGATGGTCCAGTGGATGGCCTTTTTCATCGGTCTTTCGCCTTGTACTTCACCACGATGGACCCGTCCACGGCATCACCGCACTTCAAGCTCATCGAGGAACATCCAGGCCGGGCTGCCGGCGCCGGCCAGTCCGTCCGGGATCCGCTGGACCGCATCCACCCGCACCCGCACCCAACGCCCGCGGCAGGCCTTGGTGGTGCCGAGCTCATGCCGTCCTTCGCGGCCCTTGGTCACCGTTGCCGCGCCCACGGGGGTGAAGCGCACACCGTCACTGCTCACGCTGAAGGCCGCGGCCCGCGGCAGGTGGATCCAGGATGTGGGTTCGCTCAAGGCCCCGATGGACAGCCGGGTGATGTCCTGTTCCGCGCCCAGGTCAACGGTCACCACCGTGCTGCCGCCCTTCCATCCCAGCCATTCGGTGTTCACCCGCCGCTCCCCGGCGGTGATGCCATCCACCAGGGTGAAGGCGCCACCATCGTCGTATCGTTCGTTGGGCGGTGGTTCGGCGGTCACGGGGCGTGCGGTGGCCCGGTTGAACCGGAAGGCGCGCTGACCCACCTTGCCTTGCGGGCCATGTCCGTCGCTGCACACGGCGCGTACCACAAGGTCGCCGGACACCGTGAGCGCGCCGGTGTACGGAACGCCTGTGGGTGCCTGGCCGTCCAGCACGGCCGGCCGCGCGCCGCCCTGGCAGCCAGGTTCCGCGGGCACACTGCCGGGCTCCCCCTGGCGCAGGGTGAAGGGCGCGTTGTCCCGGCTGCGGGAGGCGTTCACCCCCATGGCCTCCAGCCGGTCCAGCTCCCGGTCCAGCCGCGCCAGCATGTGGGCCTCGTCACGCAGTTCAACGGGCGTCCAAAGGACCTCCGCCAGCGCGGCCATGCGCGGCAGTGCCATGTATTCCACGTTCTCGGGGCGCGTGATATACTCCGTCCACACGTTGCCTTGTGCGCCCAGGACGTACTTGTGCTCATCGGGCCTCAGTTCGGCGGGGATGGGCTCGTAGGCATACACCTTCTGTACGGTCGTGTGGCCGCCGATGGCCAGCGGCTCCTGTGCGGCGTCACCCTGGTAGTGGTCGAAGTAGCAATGGCTGCCCGGGCTCATCACCACCTTGTGCCGCTGCCTGGCTGCCGCCGCGCCGCCTTCGGTGCCGCGCCAGCTCATCACCGCCGCGTTCGGCGCAAGCCCGCCCTCGAGGATCTCGTCCCAGCCGATGATCTTCCGCCCCCTGCCGTTCACGAACTTCTCGATGCGCCGGATGAAGTAGGACTGGAGCTCGTGCTCATCCTTCAGCCCGTTGGCCTTCATCCGCGCCTGGCACTTCGTGCAGGCCTTCCAGCGCTCCTTGGGGCATTCATCCCCGCCGATGTGGATGTACTCTCCGGGGAAGAGGTCCATCACCTCACCGAGCACATCCTCCAGTACGGTGAACACGCTGTCGTTGCCCGCACAGAACACATCGTCGAACACGCCCCAGCCCCGCTGCACTGCGTAGGGCCCGCCCGTGCAGCCCAGCCGCGGGTAGCTCGCCAGCGCCGCCATCGCATGACCGGGCATCTCGATCTCGGGCACGATGGTAATGTGCCGTGCGGCGGCGTAGGCCACCACGTCCCTGATCTGGTTCTGCGTGTAGTAGCCGCCGTAGGGGATGCTGTCATACGCTCGCCGGCTGTAAGGACCCACCTGGCTGCCGCTGCGGCGCGCGCCCACCTCGGTCAGCCTTGGGTACTTCCCGATCTCGATGCGCCAGCCCTGGTCCTCGGTAAGGTGCCAGTGGAAGGTGTTCATCTTGTACCGGGCAAGGAGGTCGATGTACCTCTTCACGAAGTCCACATCGAAGAAGTGGCGGCAGACGTCGAGGTGCATGCCGCGCCAGGGGAAGCGCGGGTGGTCAGTGATCGTCACGCAGGGCAGGCTGGCCTGTGCACGTCCCTGCTCCAGCAGTTGAACCAGGGTGCGGCTGCCGCGGAACAGCCCCTCCTCCGTGGGCGCGGTGACCGTGATGCCTGCGCCGGTGACCTCCACGCGATGCCATTCGGCGGGCAGCAGGCTGTCCCCTGCGATGCGGCTGAAGGTGATCGGGGTGGGGGCGAAGCAGGCGATGTCCGCTGCGGGATGCAGCGCCAGTAATTCCTTCTCCACCACGGCCAGCAGCCGGGCATCGCCCCTTACCGACCACGGGCAGCGCAGGTCGAGTGCGCCGGCGCCCGGCCTCACCTCGGCAGGCAGGGGTATGGGCAGGGGGGTGACCTGCGCCAGCAGCGGCAGGTGGACCAGCAGGGGCAGCAATATCCGGGTGAGCCGCCTCATGCCTTTAATCACGCGGTGGCGTTGTGGTGGCGGGTGCCTGCAGGAGTATGACCTCCAGCGCGCGCATGCCGTATTTGGCCTTCAGCGAGGCCCGTTGGTCCTCGCCCTCCTCCGGGGTGGCGAAGCGCAGTACATCGATGTCGGTCACAGTGGCGAGTTCGGGATGGTCCTTCTTTACCTGCGCGATCAGCTGCAGCGTGGTGGCGGCTTCTGTTGTGGTGAATACCGGGGTGAGGTATACCACCGGACCATTGCGCCAGTTGCCTACGGCCATGGCGTGGATGGTGTTCTGACCGCGCAAGAGCGGGGCCGCGGCGAGTGCCAGTGTGAGGAGCAGGGTGCGCATGGGGGGGCACGCAAAGATGGCCGATCGGTGGCGGCTGTGACCCGGGTCACCACCGGCATTGGCTGCTGACCACCAACTTTGTGCCGAACCCACACCCCGCATGAGCTTCCTCGGACAGATCTTCGGCTCCCCGCAACGCCCGGCGCTCCCCGAGGGCGCCACCGTGATCGATGTGCGCACCCCTGCAGAGTTCGCGGGAGGCCACGTAGCCGGGTCCATCAACATCCCGCTGGATACCGTGCAGCGCGAGTTGCCGCGCTTCAAGGCCATCGTGGGCCCCATCGTGCTGGTTTGCGCCTCCGGCAACCGGAGCGGACAGGCTGCTGCGTGGCTCAAGTCCCAAGGCCTGGCCAATGTGGAGAACGGCGGCAGCTGGATGAATTTCCGGTGAGCCACCGCCGGTCCGCCGGAACATCCTATCTTCGCGGCCCCTTCGAGCAAGGGATAAACCAACAGCGACATGCCGACCCGCATCCGCCTTCAGCGTAAAGGCAAAAAAGGCCAGCCCTATTACCACATCGTGGTGGCTGATCAACGCGCACCGCGCGATGGGAAGTACATCGAGAGGATCGGTGCCTAC
>CAZUNW010000024.1:9982-18915 GCA_964621425.1 uncultured Chryseobacterium sp.
ACCAGAACCCTGCGTTCATCGAGATCGACCGCACCAAGGCGCTCGACTGGATGCAGAAAGGCGCCCAGCCGACCGACACCTGCAGGGCGATCCTGAGCTACACCGGTCTGGTGTACAGGAACCACCTCCTCAACGGGGTGAAGAAGGGCGCGTTCAGCCAGGAGGAGGCCGAACGCCGCTTCGACATCTGGATGAACGAGAAGACCGCCAAGATCGAAGGCAAGCGCGCCAAGCTGGCATCCGGTGAGGACCAGGCCCGCAAGGCCCGCCTCGATGCCGAGAAGCGCAAGGCCGACGAGATGGCCGCCAAGCTGAGTGCCAAGCTCGCCGCGGCCAGTGCCGAAGCTCCCGCCGAGGCCCCCGCTGAAGGGGACGCTGCGGCCGAGGCACCTGCTGAGTGACCACGCATTCCATGCCGAAAGGCCCGCGCCTCCTGGTGCGGGCCTTTTTTCTTCCCCCGGACCTACCTTCGGACGCATGGATCTCGACAGCCTGCAGCGCATAGGTCGGTTCGGCAAGCCCTGGGGGCACCAGGGCCACCTCACCGTGCACCTGGACGGCTGCGAGGTGGATGAGCTGCAAGGCGCGCGCGCCCTGTTCGCTGACATCGACGGACAAAAGGTGCCCTTTTTTCCCACGGAGCTCCGCGAGAAGGGCCGCGATGTGCTGGTGAAGTTCGACGACCTCCATGATCCGCAGGCCGCCGCGTTCCTGGTGGGGCGCGACCTGTTTGCCCCCCCGGGTCATTTTGGCGAGCCCATGGGCGAGGCCTGGGACACGGAGGAGTTCGTGGGCCTGGCCGTTCAGGACGAGCGCCATGGGGACCTCGGTACCGTGACTGCCATCGACGGCACCCCCGCCAACCCTGTGCTGGTGGTCCACAAGGGGCCACAGGAGGTGCTCGTGCCCCTTGCCGAAGACCTCATCGTTGACCTTGACATGGAGGCGCGCCGCCTGGTGATCCGCACGCCTGAGGGCCTGGTGGACCTCTACCTCAGGTCCTGATCCGTCCGGCACCAGCCATCCCCGCATGTCCAACGCCCCGTTCCGCTTCAAGCAGTTCGGCGTTCAGCAGGATCGCTGCGCCATGAAGGTCGGCACCGATGGTGTGGTGCTTGGTGCCTGGACGGCTGTGGCGGGCGCAACGCGCATACTGGATATCGGCACCGGCACCGGCCTGCTGGCCCTGATGGCGGCGCAGCGCTGTCCCCTGGCCTGGATCGACGCGGTGGAGATCGACGAGGCCTCCGCGGAACAGGCGGCCGCGAACGCCGCGGCAAGCCCGTGGGCCGACCGGGTGCGCGTGCACCGCATTGACGTGCGGCGCTTGCGCGCCAGTGCACCCTACGACCTCATCCTGTGTAATCCGCCCTTTTATGCGGGGGAAATGCAGTCCCCGGATGCCCGCACCGATGTGGCCAAGCACGGCGGCGGCCTCTCCTTTCCCGCACTGGTGGACGCGTTGGACGCACTGCTGGCCCCTGATGGTCGCGCCGCGCTCATCGTCCCGCTCAACCGCGAGGACGTGCTGCTGCAGCCGGGCCGTGATCGCGGTCTTCGGCCGTGCAGGCGCCGTGTGCTGCGCTACCTGGAGGGGCGGCCGCCAAAGCGCGTGCTGCTGGAGCTTGCCCGTGGTGAGCCGAAGGTGGAGGAGGAGGTGGAGCTGGTGGTTGAGCACGGCCCCGGTCGCTACAGCGAAGCTTACACCGCCTTGCTGAAGGAATTCCTGCTGCGGTTCTAGCCCTCCGTCACCTCCTCGGTGAACCGGATGCCAGCGCCCTCGAGCGCGTCCAGGAGCGGGTCGTAGATGCCCGGTGAAAGGGGCAGCAGCACGCCTCGCTCCTTCACGCCGCCATCCAGCACGAGCCGCGCCGCAAAGGCCAAGGGAAGGCCCACGGTCCTGGCCATCGCCGTGCGTACCGGATCCTCACCCAACACAACCAACGAGGCCTGAAGTTCGTGTGCACGTTCGTTCAAGGTGTAGCGGAAGCGGTGCCACATGACCACCATATCCTTGTCACCCGGGCCCAGTTTCCAGCGCGCCTCCAGCAGGTGCTGCAGCGTCGCGGCCGGACTTCGCCCTTCCACCCCGATGCGCTCCTGGCCGAAGAGTCCCAGCCAGTCGAGCCGTGCCATGGTGTCCCCCTGCGGGTCGAGCCCCAGGGTGCGGGCCAGGTTGGCGCGCACATCGCGTGTGGGGTCATGCGGGAGGAAGGCCTCCATGAATTCGGCCCAGGTGGCGCCGGGGCGCAGCTCGAGCGGGGTGCCGTCATCGGTGCATCCCAGTTGCACGAAGGCGTCCCATGCGGCGCAGAAACCGGCCTTGCGCAGGGTGCCCCTCACCAGCGTGGGGATGCCGTCCAGTCCGTAATGGGCTCGGTATTTCAGCGAGTCGCGGTTGGCGTAGCCATCGAACGCCCCGTACCCGGGCACCGTCACCCGCTCCGTTTCCCGGAAGAGGCGGTGGTAGGGGAGGTACTTGTGGCCGCCGTCCCGGATGTAACGGGCCAGCCCGCCCTGCCCGGCCAGCACAACGTTGCGCGGGTTCCAGGTGAACTTGTAGCCCCATGGGTTGTCATCGCTCGCGGGGGCGATGAGCCCGCCGCAATAGCTCTCGAAGGCCTCCATGCGCCCGCCCGCCGCACGGATGCGGTCCAGGATGCGCATCGCGCTCATGTGGTCGATGCCAGGGTCCAGCCCCAGTTCGTTCAGGAGGATAAGACCCGCTGCTCGGGCGTCCGCATCCAGTTCCCACAGCGCGTCCGGCACGTAGCTGGGCGTGATCACATGCCGCTTAAGGCGCAGGCAGTCGCGCACAACGTCCATGTGCATGAAGGCGGGCAGCATGCTGATGACCAGGTCGTGCGTACCGACCAACCGCTCGCGTGTGGCGGGGTCCGTGGCATCGCCCTGAACGGCGGCCGCCACAGCCGCTCCGCTGCGGACCAGTGCCTGCGCAAGTGCCAGGTCGCGGTCCACCACGGTGATGCGCCATTGCCGGGCGGGCGCATCGTGGATGAGCTGCTCGATGAGCGTGGATGCGGAGCGTCCAGCTCCCAGGATCAGGATCGTGCGCATGGCCTGTGCCGCAGGAAGCCTGCGGCGCGCAAAGATGGGGACGGCGGCCGCTCCCGCTCTTTGGCACAGGCCTTGCCTTGGTGGCAAGGACCTATTTTCGCACCAACTTAAGCCACCCCATGCGCTTCACGACCCTCCTCGCAACGCTGTTCTCCTCCGCCGCGCTTTTCGCGCAAACGAGCGACCTGGTCTTCTTTTCCGACGATGGCACCCGCTTCACGCTGGTGATCGACGGCGATGTGAAGAACGAGCGCCCGGCCGCCCGCGTGGTGGCCACGGGTATCCGCACCGAAACCCCGATGGTGCTGTTGCGGTTCGAGGATGCCTCGGTTCCCGAGATCCGCCGACAGGGCTATTTCCCCCTGGGGAAGGAGTACACGCTGATGGTGACCACCAACAAGAAGGGCGCGAAGGTGTTCCGCCCCACAGGCGAAGCCCCGCTTGGCACGGCTGCCGGCTCCACGTCGGAAAAGCCCCGTCCCACCGACTTCAAGGACGATGCCGCTCCGGGCGCCACTCCCGCCGAGCCCGTACCTGCCACCGGAGTGGGGGTGGGAACCACCATCGCAACACCGGCCTCCGGTGAAAGCGTGAACATGAACATCGGCATGAACGTGAACGGGGTGAACATGAACATGAGCGTGAACGTGAGCGAGACCACCATGGGGGGCACCTCCACCACCGGTGGCGTGGGCCCCACCGGTGCTGCTACGGTCGCCACCACGGCCACCGCGCCCCGGGGAACCCCGGCGGGCACCACTGCCACCCGGCCCACAGAGACACCGACCTATGCCATGCCCGGCTATACCGGCCTGGTAGGCTGCCCCTGGCCCATGAGCGCGAGCGAGTTCAACGATGCCAAGACCAGCATCGGCTCCAAGAACTTCGAGGACATGCGGCTCAGCATCGCCAAGCAGGTGGCCACGGACCGTTGCTTCACCGTGGAGCAGGTGAAGGGCATCATGGGCCTCTTCAACTTCGAGGATTCCAAGCTGGACTTTGCCAAGTTCGCATACGACCACACCTACGATGTGAGCAACTACTTCAAGGTGAACGATGCCTTCACCTACGAGAGCTCCATCGAGGAACTGGACACCTACATCAAGGGTCGTTAAGCGCCCTCATTCCTGCCATCGTCATGAACTCCCGCAGCCCCCTTTACCTGCTTGCAGCCGTCCTGCTCTTCGCGACGGGCTGTTCCGGCGCAAAGGGCTTTGTCAAGAAAGGCACCAAGCTGGACGAGGCCGGGCTTTACGCCGAGGCCGCTGACATGTACCTGCAGGCCCTTCAGCGCGACCAGCGCAACGTGGAGGCCAAGATCGCCCTGAAGAAAGCGGGCCAGTCCGTCCTGAACGACAAGCTGGGTGTGTTCTTCCGCGAGGTGCATGGGGACGGAGGCAATGCCAAGGCCGTGGATGCCTATCTGGACGCCAAGGCCTATGCCGACCGGGCCGCCCGCCTCGGCGTGGTGCTGGACATCCCTTCGCACCACGTGGAGGACTTCGAGCAGGTGAAGGCGGCCCACCTGGTGGAGTTGTACACCGAGGGCCAGGCCCAGTTGGAGCGCCAGGAGTTCAAGTCCGCCGAGGCCAGCTTCGCGCGCATCGCACGCCTGGAGCCCGGCTACAAGGACGCCGGCACCCTCCAGAACATGGCCTACCTCGAGCCCCTCTACCGGTCCGCCAAGGCCGACCTCGAGGCCGGCCGCTACCGGAAGGCTCATGCGGAACTGGAGCGCATCATTTCCAAGGACCCCGCCTACAAGGATGCGGGTGCCCTGCGCACCGAAGCGCTCACCAAGGGCCAGTACTCCATCGCCGTGCTGCCTTTCGCCAGCAGCGGCAAGCGCAGCGACCTCGCCGCACGCCTGCAGGCCCAGGCCATATCCAGCATCGCAGGATCCGGCGATCCCTTCCTGAAGGTGGTGGACCGCGAGAACATGGACCGCATCCTGGCCGAGCAGCGCATGGGACTGAGCGGGGTGGTCGATCAGGCCAGCGCCGTGCAGGTGGGGAACATCATCGGCGCGAAGGCCGTGCTAATGGGCGACCTCATCAGTTGCCGGGAGGAGGC
This sequence comes from uncultured Chryseobacterium sp., assembly GCA_964621425.1. Taxonomy (GTDB): domain Bacteria; phylum Bacteroidota; class Bacteroidia; order Flavobacteriales_F; family PHOS-HE28; genus PHOS-HE28. The sequence goes on from CAZUNW010000024.1 coordinate 15,134, forward strand.
CGGCAAGGCCCGTGTGAGCACCAAGAAGGGCTTTGAATCCTACTCCGTGCGCCAGCGCGTGCCGGAGACCGGCGAGACCGTGCTCGTGACCAAGTACAAGCCGGTGGACTACACCGAGCACTATCAGGAGAACAAGGTGATGGCGTCCTACAGCTACCGCCTGGTGAGCCTGGAGACGGGTGAGGTCCTGCTGAGCAACGTCCTCGATGTGAGCGAAGAGGACCATGCCTACTACGCAAGCTACCAGGGCAACGTGGAGGCGCTGCTCCCCGGCCTGAACGGCGTGGCCGACCTGAGCGACCGTGCCCGCCTTGACCTGCGCAGCCTGCTCCAGGCGCCGCGTGAAGTGAAGACCGTGACCTCCCTGGTCGGGGAGGCCATGCGCGATGCCGGCAACAGGATCGCAGGTGATGTCGTGGGCCACTTGTCCGCCAAGCTTCCCTGATGCGCCTTCGCACCCTGCTCGCGTTCCTGCTGCTGTCGGTTGCCTGCAAGGGCCCGATGCAGGTGCAGCAGGTGCCACCCACCGCACCGGCCCGCCCCGCCTGGGTGGACAGCCGCCCCGTGACCGATTTGTATTACGTGGGTATCGGCGTGGCTCCCAAATCCCGGCCGGACCACCAGGAAGCGGCCAAGCAGAACGCGCTCAACGACCTGGCCAGCGAGATCAGTGTCACCGTGGAAGGGAACAGCCTGTTGTACACCCTGGATACGCGCGCCCAGTTCAAGGAGACCTATACCAGCAGCGTGCGCACGCGAACCAGCCAGCAGTTGGAGGGCTTCGAGCTTGTGGACAGCTGGGACAGCGGCACCGAGGTGTGGAACTATTACCGGTTGAGCAAGGCCGAGCATGCGCGCATCCAGGCTGGGAAGAAGCGGACCGCCATCGCCCAGGCCACCGACCTGCACACCCGCAGCAGCGCCGCCCTTGCCGGGGGCGACCTCCCGGGCGCGTTCGATCTGCAGGTGCGGGCCCTGCTGGCCCTGAGCGACCATTGGGGTGAGGCCGACTTGGTGGAGCTCGAAGGGCGTTCCGTGATCCTGGCCAACGAGCTCTACGCCGGTCTTCAGCGCCTCACGGCAGGTCTCTCCCTGACCAGCCTGCCTGAACGTTGTGTGCTGGAGCAGGTGAACGGCTTCCACCGCGAACTCCTCGTGCAGGTGCGGCATGGTGCGCCCGGTGCGCAGCGCGACATGGCCCAGGTTCCCCTTTCCGCCTCCTATCCCGGTGCGGCCGGCAAGGTGAGCGTCAACAAGCGCACCGATGCCGACGGCAGCGCACGCCTGCTGGTCGAAGGCGTATCGCTCGAGTCACCCGCGCGCGACGTTCTGGTGCGCCTGGACCTGGACGCCCTGGTGGCCGGGGCTGGTGATGCCTCGGCCGTGCGCACCCTTACAGCTAACCTGAGCGTGCCCGAGCTGCGTGTGGCCATCGATGTCCGCCTGCCCCGTGTGCTGCTGAAGGCCGATGAGCGCGCCTACGGGACGACCCTGGCCAATGCCGGTGTGGCGGTGGCATTGCGGGAGGAGCTCGGCCGTCGCGGGTTCCGCTTCGTGGAGCGCGAGGCGGATTCCGACCTCGTGATGACCCTCGCCGCGGATACGCGCGGTGGCGGTGATGCCAGCGGCTTCTACACGGCCTACCTGGACATGACGCTCACGTGCATCGACCGCCGCTCCGGTGAATTGGTCCATCAGACCGGTCGCCAGGGGATGAAAGGTGTGCAACTCAGCCCTGACAAGGCCGCCCTCGAGGCCTACAAGAAGGGCGCTCAGGACCTGCGCAAAGAGCTGGTCCCAGCCCTGATGAACGCGATCTTGTAGGATCCACGGCGTTTCCGGAAGTTTGGCACGCCATTCGCAATGCAACCAACAACGACACGAACCACGTCGAACACGATGAAAACTTTCACCACACTCCGAACCGTTCCGGTCCTCCTGACGGCGCTGATCCTATCCGGCGCGATGACAGCCTGCAAAAGCAAGAAGGAGGCGGCCGCTGCCGCCCAGCCTCCCTCGGGTGAGACCGAGGTGAAAGTGTTGTGCTCCGGCCCCGAGTTCTTCACCGACGACAAGGTGTTCCGCGCAAACAACCTCGGCGAGAGCATGGATCAGGCCACGGCCAAGAAAAAAGCCATGGCCAACGCGCGTGCCGACCTGGCCAGCGCCATCAGCACCCAGATCAAGGGCGTGGTCGACAACTACGTGAACAGCCGCGAATTGAACAATAAGGAGGAGGTTGCCGAACGTTTCGAGGGCCTTACCCGCGAGGTGTTGAACCAAAAGTTGAGTGGCACCAAGACCATCTGCGAGAAGTTGATGATGGTGAATTCCAGCGGCAACTACAAGTGTTATGTGGCCATCGAGCTCAGCGCACAGGACCTGCTGGCGGCCTACAACGAGCGCCTCAGCCAGGACGAACGGCTCCGCATCGATTACGACTACGAGAAGTTCAAGGAGACCTTTGACAAGGAAATGGAAAAGCTGAAAGGCCAGTAAGGTCACTTAGCAGTGCATGAAGCCCCCGGCCACCGCCGGGGGCTTCGCTTTTCCCCCACCTTTGCACCATGCAACGTCTTGCCGCCGCCGGCGCCGCCATGCTTGCCCTGGCCGTGGCCCTTGGTGCGTTCGGCGCACACGGGCTCCGCAAGCTGGTGGACGCAGAAGCCCTGTCCCAATGGCGTACGGGGGTGGAGTACCAGTTCTATCACGGGCTGGGGCTCCTCCTGCTGGCCGCCCTGCACGAGCGTCTGCCCGAACGGCGCATCAGGCTCGCCGGAGGGCTCCTCGTGGGCGGGGTTGCCGCCTTCAGCGGTTCGCTCTACCTGCTTGCCACGCGCGACGCATTGGGCACACACGCGCTTACGCCCATGCTGGGCCCGGTAACCCCCGTGGGCGGTCTTTGCCTGATCGCCGGCTGGGCGATGCTCCTGCTGGCCGTCCGCCGTGCCCGCTGACCGGGCTTGAGCCCCGGGGCCGGCTTGCGTAACTTCGCACCCCTATTCCAATCCAACGGACATGAACGAGTTCGGCAAGCGACCGAAGAATGCAGACCTCTCCTCCATCGGCCTGGGCAAAGTGGGCGACGCCTACTGGAACCTCGAGCCCGCCGAGCTGATCGAGCACGCCATCGTGGGCGGGCAGGGCGTGTTCGCCGACAGCGGCGCCTTGGCCATCGATACCGGCGAATTCACCGGACGCAGCCCCAAGGACAAGTTCTGCGTGAAGGATGCCCGCACGCAGGACACGGTTTGGTGGGGCGATGTGAACATCGCCTTCGACCCCGCCAGGTTCGATGCCCTCTACGACAAGATGTGTGCCTACCTGATGAACCGGGAGGTATACATCAAGGACGCCAATGCCTGCGCCGACCCGGCCTACCGGCTCAATATCCGTGTGGTCACCGAGTACCCATGGAGCGCACTGTTCGCGGGCAATATGTTCCTCCGTCCCAGCGCCGAGGAGCTTGAGGACTTCACCCCCGAGTGGCACGTGGTGTGCGTACCGGGATTCACCGCCGATCCTGCGAAGGACGGCACCCGCCAGCACAACTTCGCCATCATCAGCTTCACCCGGAAGATGATCATCATCGGTGGCACGGGCTACACGGGCGAGATCAAGAAGGGCATCTTCACCGTGCTCAACTACGTGCTGCCCCAGGAGCGCGGGGTCCTGAGCATGCACTGCAGCGCCAACATCGGCAAGGACGGTGACACGGCCGTGTTCTTCGGCCTCAGCGGCACCGGCAAGACCACCCTCAGCGCCGATCCCGACCGCCGGCT
>CAZUNW010000025.1:0-17916 GCA_964621425.1 uncultured Chryseobacterium sp.
GGTCGCTCAGTTCATCGGGCAGGGTGCGGAAGTTCCAGGCGGCCAGTTCTGGGCCATGCAGAATGTGGTCGATCCGGAAGCTGGGGAACACGCCGATGTAGGTGTGGCCGACCCCCCGGCCGCTCTCCACGAATGCATCGGTGAGCCGTTCACAGAGCAGCTGGTAGCTGTAGCTCATCGGCGTGTCGTTCAGGTCTCCGCAATAGATAATGGGGTGCGGAGAGGATGCCATGTGCGTGGTGATGAGGCGTGCCTCATGCGCCCGGCGGATGAAGGCGTTGCGCAGCAGGCCCATGATGCGGGTGCCCCCGGTGCGCAGGCTGTCGGCGTCGCGGTCGGTGGACAGCCCCGCCATGAAGCGGTATTCTTCTCCGCCGAAGCGTACGCTCGCCAGGTGGGCGTTGTACACGCGCACCGTGTCACCGCCCACCGCGAGGTCGGTCCAGATGCACAGGTTGTTCAGGTCATCAGGGAACTCCAGCGTACCCTTGGCCACGATCCGGTGCCGGCTGAAGGTGGCGATGCCGAAATGGTGGCCCTTGCGTGTGTGGGCCGTGTAGCTGTCATGGCAGGCCTTGTAGCCAAGGTGGTCAAGCAGGGTGTCCTTGGTGTTGAAGTAGCTGCGGTCATCGGCCAGGAAGAATTCCTGCAGGCACAGCACATCGGCTCCTTCAAAGGCGATGAGGTCGAGCATCTCATCGCGGGTGTGCGCGTTGTTGCTCCAGTTGTAGAGGTCGAAGAGCCGAACATTGTAGGACATCACCTTCACGGGGGCGCCGGTGATCTCACCGGGGGGACTGCGCCGGCCGAGCAGTTGGACGTAGTCGCCCAGGTGGCCTGCCCCGATGGCCAGCACTCCCACGCTCACCAGCATCCGCTTGCGGCGGAACACGGCCCACCAGGCCAGCAGCACCAGGTGCACGGGCAGCAGGAAGGGATATGCCATACCGAAGAAGGCCAGCGGCCAGAACGTGTCCGGGGCCACCCGGGTGGAGGCATAAGCGAGGAGGGTGATCGCGGCCACGAGCAGGTTGGTCCACCACAAGGGGCGGTGCCACCGGCTGGGCCGCGGTGGCGCAGGTGTTGGCTCACTCATGGCTGGCCTTGAAAAGGAAATCCTTTTCCTCCTTGCTGAGGCTGTCGTATCCGCTGCGGCTGATCTTGTCCAGGATGGCGTCCACCCTTGCCTGCTTGTCATTACGCCCTCCGGAGGGCTGTGCCTTCCTTGCTGCGCCCCGCTTGCTGTGCGCCACCTTCAACCGGTCCGCCTTCCGACCGCTAAGGAGGTCCCAAGCACGCTCGAACCAGGTGATGAAGCGCAGGGAGATGTCGCGTCCATGCCTGAACTGTGTGGCCGTGAGGTAGCCCAGCGCGGCTCCGCCGATGTGTGCGATGTGCCCGCCGCTGTTGCCGCCCTGGCGGATGCTCACCAGGTCAATGAGGAGGTAGATGAGGGCGATCCACTTCAGGCGCACCGCACCGAAAAGCAGGAGGTGCACGACCATGTCGGGCCGGTAGGCCGCGATGCCGATGAACACCCCCATCACTGCGGCCGATGCGCCGAGTATGGCGCTTCCAGTGGCTGCTCCCTGGAAGGGTGGCAGCAGGTTGTAGGCCAGGATGTAAAGCACCAGCCCGGAGAGCCCGCCCAGCAGGTAGTTGCCCAGCAGCCTCTTGGGCCCGAGGAGGTCCTCGAACAGCCGGCCGCTGAACCAGAGCATCAGCAGGTTGAAGAAGATGTGGAACAGGTCGGCGTGGGTGAACATGTAGGTCACCACCGTCCAGGGGCGCATGGCCAGCGCCGACAGGTCGCTGGTGGCCATCAGCCAGCGCAGCATGTCCGGCTCTGGAGCGCCGGCCAGGAAGAGCCCCAGCCCAACGAGGTGGTGTACCAGGAAGACGCCAAGGTTGATCAGGATCAGGCGGACGGCCATGCCGCCGGTTCGCCACTGCGTCCTCAGGTCGTCGCGGATGCCCATGCTCGAATCAGGGAAGGTGCAAAGTTCGTTCCCCGGGGGGCAGGTCAAGGTGGTTCGCTGCGTACGCGTGCCCCATCAGATCATCATCCTGCGCCGCCAGTGCCTCAGCAGCAGGAAGCCGAACACCATGCCGCCCAGGTGGGCGAAGTGGGCCACGTTGTCCCCCGCGCTCTGTTTCAGGCCCATGAACAATTCCACCAGGCCGTAGATCACCACGAAATATTTCGCCCGGATCGGGATGGGGAGCAGCAGCAGGAAGATCTCCTGCTCGGGGAAGAGCATGCCGAACGCCAGCAGGATGCCGAACACGGCGCCGGAGGCCCCGATGATGGTGCCGATGTGGTCGTAGAAGACCCGTGTGAGGACGGTCTCCGGCACCCCGTAGCTCATCATCACACCGCCCAGCACCTGGTCCGCCTCGGTGAGGCTGGATGCCGTGACCGCATCGCGCACCTCCGACACGTCCGCACCATATGCGGCCACCGCGGCCTCGTCGCGCAGCACCTCGTAGGCGTTCACGCCGGTATGCAGCGCCGCCGCACCCAGTCCGCAGGCCATGTAGTAGACCAGGAAGCGTTTGGAGCCCAGGTAGCGCTCCACCGGCCCCCCGAACATGAAGAGCCCGAACATGTTCGTGAACAGGTGTCCCAGGTCGCCATGGAGGAACATGTGGGTAAACACCTGCCATGGGCGGAAGAGGGGGGAGCCCACATAGTACATGCCCAGTGTGGCGTCCAGCGTGTTGCGTCCAAGTTCGTCCTCGGGGAAGCTGAACTTGGCGAGGAAGAAGAGGCCGTTGATGATCAGCAGGTTCTTGACCACCGGCGGGAGCAGGCCTTGTGGGTTCATCCGCGTTCCATGCGTTGAGCGAGCTCGTCGAGCCCGAAGGTGATGAGCGTGGGCCTGCCTCCGGGCGTGCGGTAGGGCATCTCGCATGCGAAGAGGCGGTCGATGAGGTCGCGCAGTTGCTCCTGGGCCAGGGGACCGTCGCTGTGTGCGGCCACGCTGCGGGCCATGCTGCGAGCCACGGCCGCGTTGCGCTCCAGCCGGAGCGCGCCACCCTCCTCGTTCAGCTGGGTGATCAGTGCGTCCAGCAGGGCACCGGGGTCCTCGTGCATCGCGCCCACCGGCAGTCCGCGCACGGTCACGGTGCGCCCTCCGAACACCTCGAGGTCTAGGCCCAGTGCGCGCAGTTCGGGCAGCAGTTCGCTCACCAGTGCGAAGTCCTGCGCGGAAAGCTCGATGTTGCGCGGGAATAGCTCGCTCTGGCTGGGCCCGCTCCCTTGCTCCAGGTGCTTGAGGGCGCGCTCGTAGGCGATGCGTTCCACGGCCCGCTGCCGGTCCACCACCACCAGCCCGCTGCGCAGCGGCGAAACGATGAAGCCGCCCTGCAGCTGGAACACGGGCCGGGGCACGTGGTCGCCCTCGTTCTCGCCCATCGGCCTTATCTGTGCCGCGGCCTGCATCTCCGGCGGTGCTTCCGAATGCGGTGCGCCGAGGTCGAAAAGCTGCTGCCATCCCGCCGTGTCCGTGCGCTGTCCCAGGTCCTGCGGGCGCCACTCGGGCGCCTTCACCACGGGGGCCACCGCGGGCACGCTGGGCATTCCGGCGAAGCTTGACAGGATGGCCGGCTCGGGTTCGAAGTCCAGGCTCGGTGCGATGTTGTAGCGGCCCAGCGCACGCCTGACCGCCGCGTGCAGGATCGCATACACGCTACGGTCGTCGCGGAACTTGATCTCCGTCTTGGTGGGATGGATGTTGATGTCGATGTGCGCTGGATCGAGTTCCAGGAAGAGGAACCAGGCGGGGTGGTGGTCGCGCGACACAAGCTCGGCGAACGCTGCGCGCATGGCGTGCTCCAGGTAGCTGCTGCGGACGAAGCGCTGGTTGACAAAGAAGTACTGCTCGCCGCGGGTCCGGCGCGCGAATTCGGGCTTCCCGATGTATCCCATCACGCGCAGGTGGTCCGTGGACTCCTCCACCGGCACGAGGCGTTCGTCGTAGCGCCTGCCGAGCAGGTGCACCACGCGCTGGCGCAGGGCCGCCGCGGGTGGCATGTCCGCCGGGCTCCCCGGCATGCGGAAGAGCTCCTGCTCATTGTGCACCGCATGGAAGCCGATGCCGGGGTGCGCAAGGGCCACGCGCTGGAACTCCTCCAGCACATGCTTCATTTCCACCGCATCACTCTTCAGGAACTGTCGCCGGGCGGGTATGTTGTAGAACAGGTTCCGTACAGCGATGGAGGTGCCCTGTGCGGTGGATGCTGGTTCGTCCGCACGCACGCGGCCGCCCTCCATGCATACGTGTGTGCCCAGTTCGGTCGCCGCCGTGCGCGTGCGCAAGTCCACCTGTGCCACTGCGGCGATGCTGGCCAGGGCCTCGCCCCGGAACCCCTTCGTGCGCAGTGTCTGCAGGTCTCCCGCCTCGCGGATCTTGCTGGTCGCATGGCGCTCGAAGCAGAGTCGGGCATCGTCGGCGACCATGCCGCGGCCGTCATCGACAACCTGCACCAGCGTTCGCCCGGCATCCTTGAGCACCAGTGTGATGTGCTCCGCGCCGGCGTCCACGCTGTTCTCCAGCAGTTCCTTTACAACGCTGGCGGGCCGCTGCACCACTTCGCCCGCAGCGATCTGGTTGGCCACATGGTCGGGCAGCAGCCGGATCAACGGTTCCATCGTTCGCAGGGGAGGGGGCTCCCGTCAAAGGTAGCCTTGCAGCGGGAGCCTCCCGCCAGGATCATGCAGGAAGGCCATTCCTTCGTGCTTGTTGAAAACCGCACTGGGTATGCGGCACGATACGGCGTCTGCGCCCGGTAGTTTTGGCGACCATGAGGCGGATGATCCATGCCGGCGTCCTCGGGGCGGTGGTAATGTTGTCACTCGGCGGCGGAACCCCACCGGGTGAACGCGTTCGCCCTGCCGAGCCGGTTTTCATGGTCGAGGATGCCGTCTGGGCGGACAGTGTGCTGGCCACGCTGAGCCCCCGCCAGCGCATCGCGCAGTTGATGATGGTGGCCGCCTACAGCAACAAGGACGGCAGGTACGTCGCCTCAATGGACACCCTGGTCGGTGAGCAAGGTGTGGGCGGGCTCATTTTCTTCCAGGGCGGTCCCGTCCGGCAGGCCGGCCTGACCAACCGCTGGCAGGGGATGGCGCGCGTTCCGTTGCTCGTGGGCATGGACCTGGAGTGGGGGCTGGCCATGCGCCTGGACAGCACGGTGCGGTTCCCGCGCCAGATGACCCTCGGCGCGCTACCGGACGATACGCTCATCGCCGATATGGGCCGTGAGATTGCCCGCCAGATGCAGCGGCTCGGTGTGCACGTCAGCTTCAGTCCGGTGGCCGATGTGAACAGCAATCCGGCCAACCCGGTCATCAACGACCGCAGTTTCGGCGAGGACCGCGAGCTCGTGGCGCGAAAGGCGATCGCGTACATGCGCGGCCTGCATGCGGGCGGCGTGATGGCCACTGCCAAGCATTTCCCCGGCCACGGCGACTCGGACGCCGACAGCCACCATGCCCTGCCGCTCATTGCACATCCACGTGCGCGCCTGGACTCGCTCGAGCTCTATCCCTTCCGCAGGCTCATCGCCGATGGGCTCGGCGCCATGATGGTGGCCCACCTGGAGGTACCCGCGCTGGATGTTGCCGATGGCCGGCCCAGCACACTGAGCCGCAAGGTGGTGACCGACCTCCTGGTGAACGAGCTGGGCTTCCAAGGCCTTGTCTTCACCGATGCACTGAACATGAAGGGCGTGGCCGATGCGGACAAGCCCGGGGAGATCGAGCTGCGTGCCCTCCTGGCGGGGAATGACGTGCTTCTCTTCCCGCAGGACCCCATCAAGGCGATAGACCGCATCCAGCGTGCCCTGTCCGCCGGGGAGGTGCCTGCCGACCTGGTTGATCGGAAGTGCCTCAAGGTCCTGCGTGCCAAGCGCTGGGCCGGCCTGCACCGTTCCAGGCGCATCGAGCCCAAGGGCCTTGCGTCCGACCTGAACAACGTGGAGGCGAACCGGTTGCGCCGCACCCTGTACGGCCGCGCCCTCACCGCGCTGCGCAACCGGGACAGCATCCTGCCCATCGCCGATCCGGGCTCAATGCGCATCGCTGCGCTCGCTTTCGGCGACAGCAGCCGAAACGCGTTCCACAGGCACCTGGCCCGCCATGCGCGCATCACGTCCATCGGCGTGCCCAAGGACCTGCACCGCGACAGCTTGGCCGCCCTGTTGAGGCGACTGGAGGGGCACGATCTGGTGATCGCCTCGGTGCACCGCACGAGTTCCCGCGCGGACAAGGACTTCGGAGCACCCGACCGCGTGTTCGAGGTGCTGCAGCAGGTGCGCAAGCGCCACCGCACCGTGCTGGCGTGGTTTGGGAACCCCTACCGCCTGACGCGTGCCTATGGCAGCAGCGACCTGGACGGACTGGTCGTGGCCTACGAGGACGACGCCGATGCGCAGGACCTCTGCGCACAGGCGCTTTTCGGCGCGCGCGATGTCGAGGGTACCCTGCCGGTCACCGCATCCGGCCAGTTCAAGGCTGGTCAGGGTCTGCGGTGGAAGGCGCTGCCCGGTCGCACGCGTTTCGGCATGCCCGAGGAGGCCGGCCTGCGCACGGCCGACCTTTCCGCGATCGATGACATCGTGCAGGAAGGCATTGCGGCCAAGGCATATCCCGGCGCACAGGTGCTGGTTGCCGTGGATGGACAAGTGGTGTGGGACAAGGCTTACGGCAAGCCCACCTACGATGCCAGGCGGAGTGTGCGCACGGATGACCTCTATGACCTGGCGAGCATCACCAAGGTCGCTTCGACCACGCTGGCGGTGATGAAACTCGTGGACGAGGGTCGCATCGACCTGGACCGCGACCTGGGTACCTACCTTCCGGAATTGAACGGTGCGCATGATGCTCACGCCCGCTTGGGGCTCCGAGAGGTCCTCACCCACCAGGCCGGACTGCGCGAGTGGGTGCCCTTCCATCACCGGCTCATGCAGGAAAAGGCGCCGCGGCCGGGTGTCGTGGCGGAGAAGCCCGATGCGGCCCATGCCCTTCGCATGGCCGACCGGACCTATATCAGCCGATCCTACCGGGACAGCCTTCCGGCGTGGATATTGGCCGTGCCCCTGAACGCATCCAAGGAGTACAAGTACAGCGATCTCGGCCTGCTCCTGATGCAGCGTGTGGTGGAGCGGGTGTCCGGCGTTGCCATCGACCGGTACGTGGACTCCGTGTACTACCGGCCGCTGGGCCTTGACCGGATCGGTTATGTGCCGTTGCAGCGGGTTCCTCGCTGGCGTACCATCCCCACCGAATACGATGCCGAGCTGCGGCGCCAGCAGGTGTGGGGTGATGTGCACGACCCGAACGCAGCCCTGCTCGGCGGGGTGGCCGGTCACGCCGGGCTCTTCAGCAACGCGGAGGACCTCTTCGTGCTGTTCCAGCTGCTGCTGGACAAGGGCGTTCACAACGGCAGGCGCTACCTCAGCGACCAGGTGGTGGAGGAGTTCACCCGTTGCCAGTTCTGCGCGCCGGAGCCGCGCTCGGGTGAGAACCGCAGGGCCCTGGGCTTCGACAAGCCTGTGCGCGGAAAGGGCGGGCCCACCTGTGAGTGCGTGAGCTACGCCAGCTTCGGTCATACGGGCTTCACCGGCACCATGGCCTGGGCCGACCCAGAGCAGCGTGTGGTCTACATCTTCCTCAGCAACCGGGTGTACCCCACGGCGGCCAACAAGGGCCTTTCCGAGCTCAACATCCGCACGCGCCTGCAGGAGGTGGTGCACCAGGCTGCAGCCGCCCGCAGGCGTTGATCTCAGGCCACCACGCGTCCGTCGTCCATCACGATGTTGCGGTGTGTGCGTCCCGCCAGATCCGCGTCGTGCGTCACCATCAGCAGGCTGCGCCTGTGCGCCGATGCGATGTGCTGGAAGATGGTGAACACGAGCTCCGCATTGCGCTTGTCCAGGTTGCCCGTGGGCTCATCACCCATGATGATCAGGGGGTCGTTGATCAGCGCACGGGCGATGGCCACGCGCTGCTTCTGGCCGCCGCTCAGCTGGTTCGCCATCTTCAGGGCCTGATCCCCCATGTCCAGCTCGCGCAGGCGCTCCATCGCATCGTGCTCCACTTCCGACCGCTGCTTCCGTCCCAGTTTCAGGCCGGGCAGCATGACGTTATGCAGCACGCTGAACTCGGGCAGCAGGTAGTGGAACTGGAATACGAAGCCGATCTTCTCGTTCCGGATGGCGGCCAGCCGTTGCCCGCCAAGGCCCTGGGTGGGCTCCCCGTCGATCACCACCTCGCCTTGGTAGGCGGTGTCCATGGTGCTCAGGATGTAGAGCAGGGTGCTCTTGCCGCAGCCGCTCCTGCCGGTGATGCTCACGAACTCGCCGCGCCCCACGGTGAACGATACATCCTTCAGCACCTGCACCGTCACGGGGTCGTGGAAGGCCTTGCAGACCTTCTCCACGCGCAGTATGTCGACGTTTCCGCTCATTTGCCACGGATGATCTCCACCGGGTCCACCTGCGCTGCCTTGCGCGCGGGGAACCAGCCAGCGATCCAGGTGGTGATCAGTGCGAAGGTGACCGCGATGGCGTAGTACCTGGGATCGTAATCGATGGGGAAGGTGCGTACGGTCGGTAGCGCGGGTGTCTCGAAGGGTACGCGGTCGATGAGCGCCTGCATGCCGAAGCCGCCGAGGAGGCCCGCCACCCCGCCCACCAGCCCGATGATCATGCTCAGCGAGAGGAAAATGCCCTGCACATCCCGGCCGCTGAAGCCGGTGGCCTTGAGGATGGCGATGGCGTCCAGCTTCTCATAGATCATCATGTTCAGGATGTTGTAGATGCCGAAGCCGGCCACGATCAGCAGGACCACTCCCACGGCGTAGCTGATTATGCTGCGCACATCGCTGCCCGTCTCGAACTGCGCGTTGGCGGTCTGAATGTCCACCGCATCCACACCGAATCGGCCCGCCAGTTCGGCGGCCATTGCCGGAGCCTCCTCCAGATGGTGCAGCTTCAGGTTGATGTCCGTGTAATAGCCCCCGGGCTGGGCGAGCAGCTTCTGCACGGTCTTGATGTTCGCGTAGCACTGGACCTTGTCGTATTCCGCGATACCGCTCTGGAAGATGCCCACCACGCGCAGCAGGGCGCGGTCGCCGTTCGCGGTTGTCACCTGTACCGTTTCGCCGATGTCCGCCGCCATGAGGTCCGCGAGGCCCTTGCCGAGCACGATGGTGTTACCTCCCACGGCGAGTGCGTGCGGGTCGCCCTGGGTGAGGTAATCGGCGAAGCGGTAGTGGCGGATCTCCTGTACCACGTCGATGCCGTTCACCTGTCCGTTCAGGTCCGTGGTTCCTGCATTGAAGAAGACCTGTGCCACGAGCCTGGGCGACACCGCCAACACGCGTGGATCACGCGCCATGACGCCCATGATGGCCTCCGCGTTGCGCAGACGCGGCAGCTCGCTGCGGGGTCGCAGCGAGCGTATGAAGTGGTGCGTGCCGCCGGGCAGGGTGTCCCACGTGTTCGCGATGGGCTGCCTCGGTGAGGGCTTCAGTTCATTGTAAAGCCGCACGTGCGGCGTGCGGTTCAGGATGAGCCCGTCGAGCAGGTCGTTCAGTCCGTTCATGAAGCCCAGCAGGGCCACGAACATGGTGATGCTGAACATAACCCCGACTGCCGCCACGATGCTCTGGCGCAACTTGGCCCGCAGCAGCGTGAACGCGATGGCGAGCTGCAGCTTCATGCCGGTCAGGGCTTGTAGAGGACGCTGGCGGGCGTGATGCCCTCGAGCACCTCCACACGCTCCATGTCGCGGGCCCCGGTGCGCACCTGCACCCGTTGGTCCGGAGCTGTAAGCACCTGGTCGCCCGGCAGCAGGTACGAGGCCGGGATGGTGAGCGCATCCTGCTTGGTGCGCAGTACGATGTTCGCCTCCGCCGTCAGGTTGGGGAAGAGCTGTCCCGGGGGGCTTACGAAGCGGGCTTCCACCTTGAAGGTGCGGGAGCGCTGGTCCATCAGCGGGATGATGCGTGTGATGCGTGCCTCGTGGGTGGCCCCTTTGTGGCTGTCCAGGGTGATAAAGGCCGTCTGGCCCGGACCCACCTCGCGGATGTCGTATTCATCCACCTCCAGTTCCAGGAACATGTCGGTCGCGCTGCCCACCACGGCGATGGGCCGCTGGGGTGTGGCCAGCTCGCCCGGCTCCACCAGCAGGTCGTAGACCACCCCGTCGATGAGGCTGCGGGGTGTGCGGTCCTCGCTGCCGGCCTGGCTAATGGCCGCATTGCTGCGTGCCACCTCCAGTTCGGTGCGCAGGCGTGCCCGCCCCTCCGTCAGGGCCTTCTCCGCGCGCACCAGGGCCGCCCGGCTGGTCGCCGCCGCCAGCTGCCGCTGGTCGAGCTCGCCCCGGCTGCCGATCTGCTGGCTCCACAGCGCCTGCTGGCGGGCCAGGTTGGTGCTGTCCAGCGCATGCCGGTCCCGTGCCTGCTGCACGGCCTCAACGAGCTGTGCGATGACGGGACCGTTGTCCGAGGCGTTCTGTTCCAGAAGGCGCAGCTGTGCGGCGCTGATGCGAGCACCCGCGCCCGCGGCCCGGTCATCGATCCGCACCAGGGGAGTGCCGGCAAGGACAGTGTCACCCTCCCGCACCAGCAACTCCATCACCGTGCCTGTCACCGTTGGGAAGACCTGGTATTGGCCGGTTGCCTTCACCACGCCGTTGGCATATACGCTCTCAGTGATCGTTCCCACCGTGGGCGTGGTGGTCTCATGCGGGGTGCCGCAACCCGCGGCGAGGGGGCCGAGGAGAAAAAGGACCTTCACACTTCGCACCATGCAAAACTACGTGTGTAGCGCACGGACCGAACTGACCGCCGTCGGCAGCATGTTCAGCGGAGCAGGCCTATTTTCCGCAGCAACCGTGCGCCGAACTCCTTCACCTTGTACTGGAAGAACCGTCCCCATGGCTGCACGTTCATGAAGAGCAGCCCGTCGCTCCGCAGAAGCTCCGTGCCGAGCAGGAATTGAGCGTGCGCGTCGGACAGGGCCACCATCCCGCGCCCGAGCGGGAGCTCATGGAGGATGCCGCGCTCCAGCAGCGCCTTCCTGAAGCGCTGGAAGTCGGTCCAATAGCGCACAGGCTTGTGGAACCGGATGGCCTCACCGCGCTCCTCTCCGCCATTCCGCACGATGGTCATGGGGATCCGCTGCTCACGTCGGTAGCCCACCGGCAGCATGGTCTCGATGTGGTGGTTGAAGGTGCACCAGTGGAAATCGGCGCCGAGGAACAGCAGCTTGCCTCCATTCCGCTTCAGCAGGTCGAAGAGCGAGCCCTCGCCGAAGGGATGAAGTGGCGGACGCATGAAGAGCTCGGTCAGGGGGCCTTCCACGGCCGCGCTGTGCGTGGGGTGGGGGATGCGCTTCACGCCGGGCCGTGTTCGGAAGTGCTCGGTAAGGGCCCCGCCCTCGCCGGATGTGCGTTCCACATCGAAGCGTCCGGTGTCCAGGGTGCGGGTCGACAGGGTGAGCATCATCAGCGTGCCCTCCGGGCCGACGGCCTCGCGCAGCAAGGCGATCAGTGCATCGAACAGGGCGCCACGCGTGCGCAGCATGGCGGGTGCGGGTCGGCCGAAGCGAAGCAGGTCCGTGTGCAGGAAGAGCAGGTCACCGTGCCTGACGCCCAGTTGCCGCAATGCACCGAGCAGGTCGCCAGCGGTCACATGCTGTGCGCCGTTCGCGAAGAGGACGGTGTCCCGCTCGATCGTCATTGTCGGGCCGCAAGCCGGCGCATCACCAGGTGGTCGGGGACGAAGCCCAGGGAGGTCCAGAACCGCTGTGCGGGCTCGTTGCGGACCAGCACCTCCAGTTCCTGGTGCTCCAGGCCGCGCTCCGCGAACCACGCGGACAAAGCGCTGTACAGGTGGTGCCCCGTGCCGGTGCTGCGATGCCCGGGCGCGACGTAAAGGTGGGTGACCGCGCCGGAGCGTATGGCGCCCAGGTGTGCCGGTCCGATGCGGATGCTGCCGGCGGCGAAACCAACGGCCATCGGGGTCACCTGCGTTCCGCCCGCATCCGGACCGGTCATCCAAGCCACCTGGATCGTGTGCAGTTTGCCCAGCATGGGCAGCAGGGCGTTCAGCCAGAGGCCAGCGCCACCGGGCACAAGCGGCATGGACAGCCCGAGGCCGTCCATGTGCTGGTACATGTCCGTGAAGAGCTTTTCCACGGCGCGCAGGTTGTCCGCGGGTGCATCCCGTTCCAGAGGGTGGACCTCGATCACACCTTCCGGGCTTTGGAGAAGGCGGCGGCGAGGCCCCTTACCGTGGTGAACTGTTCAGGCTCCAGGGCCTCGAAGTCCAGCTCCAGCCCGAGGTCCTGTTCCAGCCTGCCGATGAACTCCATCAGCGCGAAGGAGTCGAGAACCCCGCTTTGCGTCAGGCTCATGCCATCGCCCACATCGGCCTGTGCGAGTCCCATCTCGGCGAGGCGTGGGGCCAGTGCGGTGCGGATGGCGGCTTGGAAACCGGCCTCTTGGGCGGACATGGCGCCGAAGTTATCGATCCCCGGTGCTCGCGGGCTGTTCCAGCCTGACGCGCAGCGCCCGCAGGTCGACCTTGCCGCTGCTGGTCAGGGGTATGTCGTCGGTGAAATGCAGGCGCGCCGGCACCATGTAATCGGGCAGCAGGCGCGCGCAGGCCTCCAGGATGGTGCTGCTGTCCTCGCGCACGGCCAGTGGCAGGAAGGCCTCGATGCCTTGGGCGATGCCGTCGCGCACGGGATGCGCCAGCGCATGGGCGAAGGCGCCGCCGGTCAGCGTGCGCAGCACCTGGTTGATCTCCTGCAGTTCGATGCGGTGGCCGCGCACCTTGACCTGGTCATCCAACCGGCACAGGAAGTAGAGGTCGCCATCGGTGTCGCGCCGCACCCGGTCGCCCGTGCGGTAGAACCGATTTCCGTCTTCGCCACCGGTCACGAACGCAGCGGACGTGCGCGCGGCGTCCATCCAGTAGCCCTCCGCCAATTGGGGGCCACCGAGCCACAATTCACCCTCCTGCGCGTCCCTGCCCTCCTCGTCCACCACGCGCACCAAGGCACCGGGGAAGGGTCGGCCGATGCTGAGGATGCCTTGGTGCTCCTTGGGTGCCTCCACGTTCAGCACATGGCCGGTGATGGCGATGGTGGCCTCGGTGGGGCCATACAGGTTCTCCACCCGTCCATTCGGTGCGGCCGCGGCCCATTTCAGGGCCAGTGCGGCAGGCAGTGGTTCGCCGCAGAACGCGCTGATCCGGAGGTCCGGGAAGGCTCCCGGCCGCAACAAACGCATGCGGTCCATCAGCATGGCCGAGCTGGGTACGCTGAACCAGTGCGTGATGGCCCGTTCCCGGATGAAGCGGGGCGGCGCCATCAGCTGTTCGCCGGGAAGCACGTGTAGCGAAGCACCCGCCGCCCAGCACACGAACAGGTCGTGCACGCTCAGGTCGAAGGTGAGTTCGAAGGTCTGGGAGAACCGGTCGTCCGGGCCCGGTGCGAAGCGCCGGAGCAGGTGTTCCACGTAGGCCACCACGTTGCCATGGCCGATGGGCACCCCCTTGGGCAGGCCCGTGCTTCCCGAGGTGAACAACATGTACGCCGTGTGTGCCGGATGGCAGGGGGTGTCCTCCGCCGATCCCTCGCCCGCGGGTATCACCACGCCTGACGCTTCCGCTCCGCGAAGCAGGCCCAAGGCCGTCTCTGCGTGCGCCGCGTCGGCCACGATGACGCTTGTCCGGGCGAGGGCCGCGATGGTGGTGAGCCGTTCGTGCGGCAGGTCGGGGTTCAACGGGACGTAGGCCTTGCCGGCATGCAGGATGCCTAGCACGCCCGCATACGCACCGATGCTGCGCTGGGCATGCAGGCCCACGAAGTCCCCGGTGTGGGCCAGCTCCTGCAGGTCGCGGGACACGGCCAGCGCCCTGGTGGCCAGCTCCGCATAGGTCCAATCACGCCCCTCCACATGCAGGGCCACGCTGTCCGGAGCGCCTTTCCAGGCGCGCTCGAAGTAGGTCCAGAGGTGAACTGGGTCCGGCTGGGGCACGGTCACTGCTTCTTCTTGAACGCGCCGCTCTTCCACGCCTGGAGGAACTGGGCCCAGGCGATGGGGTTGAAGAGGTTGATGGTGGGCATGCCACCCTGCTGGTAAAGCCGGGTCTGGTCCATCGTCATCTGGTAGCGGAAGCTCTCGTAGGCGTCCGTCGGCAGGTTCTCCATGCGTTGCAGCATCTCGCCGGCCGACAGGTTTCGCATGGCCAGTTGGTAGTCATCATCGGCCAGCTGCAGGTTCAGGAAGGCGTCCCGGAACTGCTCGCGGCTCGGCCACGGGTACACGTTGGCCTGGCCAAGCAGGATGGTGTCGGCCGACAGCTGGTGGATCATGCTGTACTTGTTCTCCTCCAGGTCGCTGGGGATGACGAACTGCGAGCGCTTGAAGCCCACGGCCGAGAAGATCACGGTGTCGCCTTCCTGCGCCACGAAGGAAAAGTAGCCATAGACATCGCTGATGGTACCGCGGTAGCTGTGCTTGATCAGGATGTTGGTGAAGGGTACCGGCAGCAGGCTGTCGCCGCTAACCACCACTCCGCTGAACTGGATGAGGTCCCTGTCGGTCGGGGTCACCTGGGCCTGCACTTTCATCAGGCCTGCCAGGGCCAACAGCATCACGAGCGTGCGCATCGTGTCAAAGTTAGCGTGCGGGGCAGGTTCAGGGCCGTGGTATTGCCGCGGGGTCGTCCGTTTGCACCTCGTCCACCCCCAGGGACCAGGCCTCGCGCAGCGCGCTGGCGCTGGATGCCCCGTATGCCGCCACCTTCAGGCCCAGGTTGTGTGCGGTGGTCACCGTGGCCCGGTCCACGGCGCCGAACGGCAGCACCACGAAGCCGTGTCCATTGGCCGCCGCCAGGGGGATGGCCGTGTCGGGTCCACTGCTTACCAGCCCCAGCGGGAGGGCCGGAGCCACCCGGTGCAGGCGGGCCAGAAAGTCCGCATCGCGGCATTCCACCCGCACCCGGTCATGCAACCCGTTGGCGTGGACAAACCGCATAAGGGCCCTGGCGAAGCGGTCCTGGTAGGGCACCCAATCGCCCGAGGCGAAGAGCTTTACATCCAGCACCCAATGGGCGCTTCCGGCTTTATCCATCCGTAGGAGGTCCTCCAGGCGTGGTACGCGCATGCCCGGCTGGCCGGTGAGGGAGCAGCGGCGCAGGTCGGCCCAGGTGCGTTGGTCCACAAGGCCGGTACCGTTCGTGGCCTCCTCCAGTTGGGGGGGGTGGTAGGCGATCAGCACATCATCGGCGGAGAGCTGCACATCCACCTCCAGGCCATCGACCCCGTGGTCCAGGGCCTCCAATACGGCCAGGGGGGTATTGGGTGCTGCGATGCAGTCGCTTCCACAAGCCGCATGGGCGATCCAGCGTGGCTGGGGTCCTCCGGGAGCATCGCATCCGGCCAGTGCGCCCAGTAGCAGGAGAGGAGACAGCGCGCGGATCACCGCTGGAAGGTGTGGTTGCTGCGCGTGCGGTTGCCGCGCTCGTCAGAGACCTCCACGACCAGCTTCCGGGTGCCCTTGCCTTCCGAGTACCGGTCGAACCGGTGTGTCAGCACTTTTGTCTTGGGCTCGTAGTCCATCAGGATCCACTGGCCATCCAGTGTGGCGCTCCACTTTTCCACGCCGCTCAGGTCGTCCTGCACCTTGAAGCGGAACTGCTCACGGCCGCGCATTTCGTCCTTCAGATCGATGGCGGTGAGGGTGGGGGCGATGGTGTCCAACCGGACGTGGAAGCCGCCGAAGGAGCGGCTGCGTGCGGACACCCATCCGTTCGCCCATTTGCCACCCAGGCTGGAGGTGCGGCCACGTCCATCGCGTTTCACCACCACGGCCTTCGGTTGCAGGGCCGGCGGCAGTTCGCCCACCTCCACGGACACATCGGCCTGCACGTGCAGGGGGATGGCGTCGGTGAGCACCTGGTGAAGTGGGGTGAGGGACCGTTCGGGGGCGGCTAGGGCGCTGTAGGTGATGGGCTCGTCGTCGTACAGGGCGTTCGCCGGCAGGCTGAAGCGGATGCCCGGCTGCACCAGCAGGTTGGTGCGGTCCCAGTGGAAGAGGTTGGCCCCTTGCGGACGGCCGGGCCATGCGCGGGCCTCGGTCGCCGTGGCCCCGCGCAGGGTGAAACGCAGCACGGAGCGGTTCCCGTTCGGGTCGAGCACGGTGAGGGTACAGGCGTGACGCTTGCCTGGTACAGGGGTGAAGGAGCCTTCGCCGGTGTAGTGGTCGGATCGGTCGTTCGGCTGGCGGTAGCACCGATGGTAGTGCATGTCCCTGGTGCGGAAAAGGCCGTGGTCCATGTGGGCGTTCACGTAGCGCTGCTCGGCAAAGTCCACCTCCGTGAGATGCACGGTGAAAACCGTCCGTCCGTCCACCTCGAGGTCGATGCGCCGCACCCCGCAAACGTTGCTCGATCCGTCGTAGCGGTCCACCGTGTTCACGGCGAGCCCGATGGGCCCCACTGCCGCCACCTCGGCCCCGTCTCGCAGGCGGTATGCGCCATTGACCAGCTCGGTGGCGAACCCTTGGGCACCTTTCGGGTAGGGGCCGCAGCGTGCGTTGCTGTCCAAAGGATACAGGCGCAGGCCGTTGATCTCGGGGGGGCGCGTGTCGGTCATCTCCAACCCGAAGGCCTCCGGATCCAGGGCGTGCTGGTCGGAGGTGCGACGCACCTCGTAGTGCAGGTGCGGTGCTGAGCTTCCGCCCGTGTTGCCGCTGAGCCCAACGAGGTCGCCCGCCTTCACGGCCAGGTCAATGGAGGGTGGCGTCAGGTCCACGCTCTGGCTCTGCGCTTTATACTGGGCATCAAGGACTTGGGAGGCGAGCCCGGGAGCGAGCCGCTGCAGGTGGGCATACACGGTGGTCAACCCGCCGGGATGATCGATGTACACGGCGATCCCATAGCCCCACGGGCTCACTTTCACCCGGCTGACCTTGCCATCGGCCACCGCCAGGATCGGGATGCCTTCCACCCCGTTGGTCTTTAGGTCCACCCCCGCGTGGTAGTGGTCGGAACGGAGCTCCATGAAATTGCCGGTCATGGTGAGCGGAATGTCCAGCGGGGCCCGAGGCGGGGTCTTCCAATCGGGTTGCTGGGCGCCGCACATTGGTGCATATAATGCACTGATAAACAATAATTTAACTTTATATATTAAAAGTGGTTTCAAGGCTATTTCCCCCCGCTTGTGGTCAAACGTAGGCAGTGGTCGCGCACCTGCTTTGGGGCCCGTGCGGTTCGCATCAACAGAGGTCCGTTCAAAGTTCGGGAGGGGATGGTCCATGCGCTCGGTTATCTTTGACGGCGGACCACGGACGGTCCTTCTACGGGGAATGAACGATCTGGCAGGGCGGCTGCGTACGGTGCATGACCGGGTGGCCCAGCTTTTGGACCGGATCCGCGAACAGCGTGCCCAGTTGGAGCGTGTCGGCCATGCCGAGCGCACCGCGGGCCAGCGTATCGCGGTGCTGGAGGCCAGGATCGCCGAACTGGAGAAGGAGAACGAGGTCCTCCGCACCGCCAAGGCCCGTCAAGGGGCCGAGGAGGCTGAGGGAACGAAGCAACGGATCGACGAATTGGTGAATGAGATCGACCGCTGTCTGGCCTTGTTGAACGACTGACCAGGCGGGGGATGACCATGGAAGACCTTTCGATCAGGATCGAGATCGCCGGGCGGGCCTATCCGCTCCACATCCAGCCGGATGAGGAGCAGCATGTCCGCCAAGCTGCACTGGAGATCAACGAGAGCATGTCGCGCCTGCGCAAGCATTACCCGCACACCGACAAACAGGACCTGCTTGCCATGGCGGCCCTGGAGGTGAGCGTGCGTGCGCTGAACGGCGCCCAGGCCAGGGAGCAC
>CAZUNW010000025.1:17926-18257 GCA_964621425.1 uncultured Chryseobacterium sp.
CCAACTGCGGAGGACGTGGTCCATGTTAACCAAAACCAACATGGACATGGACATCCTGTCAGTGATCATCGGCCTGCTTGCCGGCCTTGTTGCCGGCGGTGCGGTCGTCGCGACCTTCCTGAACAGCCTCATGCGCAAGCGCCGCGACGCGGTGCTGAAGGAGGCCGAGGCGGAGGGCGAGGCCATCAAGAAGGAAAAGCTCGTACAGGCCAAGGAGAAGTTCCTGCAGCTCAAGGAGGAGCATGAGCGTGACCTGCGTGAGCGCGACAAGAAGGCCCAGCAGGCCACAGAACGCATCAAGCAGCGCGAGCAGCAGCTCAGCCGCCAGCAG
>CAZUNW010000026.1:0-4259 GCA_964621425.1 uncultured Chryseobacterium sp.
ATGAAGCGAAAAAGCCTGTAACAGCGTTTTGGAGCAATGGCGGGTTCAGTACTTCGTAAGTCAGTTTTGTGGCAGGTTTAAGTGCAGTATTTCGGTTGAACTATTGTGCAAATAATCCGCCACTATGCCAAACCGCAATTAGTTGACCGCCATTCCGCCCAAAGCGGCACAGCAGCGTTCAACGCTGCATGACCGCGCGGGCGCGGGATCCCGTTCCAGCCAACCTGCCGCCGCCGCTCACAGCACCCGCTCCAGCACCTGCACGATGCGCTCGGTGGCGCGGCCGTCCCACAGCGGGGGCACTTCGCCCTGTTTGGAGGTACCGTCCTCGATCCGTGCGATGGCGGTGCGAACCGCGTCCATGTCCAGCGGCACCAGCGCGTTGCTGCCCATGGTCACGGTGATGGGACGCTCGGTGTTGGGGCGCAGGGTGAGGCAGGGCACGCGGCGGAAGGTGCTCTCCTCCTGGATGCCGCCGCTGTCCGTAAGGATGAAACCGCAGGTGGCCACCAGCTTCTGGAAGGCAAAGTAGTCCAGCGGTTCGGTGCGCACCAGCCCCCGGATGGCATCGGCCTTCGCCTGGAGCCCGAAGGCCGCGATGTTCTTCACCGTACGCGGGTGGATGGGGAACACCACCTTGCGCCCGGCGGCGCACACGTCGGCAATGAGGTCCAGCAGAGCCGCCAGCCGCTCGGGCACGTCCACCGTGGCGGGGCGGTGGATGGTCATGAGCACATGGCCGCCCCCGCCCAGGCCCAGCTCCTGCAACACCGGCGAGGCCTGCACCTGCGGCTCGAAGGCCACGAGCGTATCGATCATGGTGTTGCCCACGAAGTGCAGCGCCGCCTCTGGCCTCCCCTCCTTCCGCAGGTGGTCCAGCCCGCTCTGCTCGGTGATGAAGAAGTGGTCGGTGAGGGCATCGGTGAGCACGCGGTTGTGCTCCTCGGGCATGCTGCGGTCATGGCTGCGCAGGCCGCTCTCCAAATGGCCGATGCGCACACCCAGCTTGTTGGCAGTGATGGCTGCCGCCAGCGTGCTGTTCACGTCGCCCACCACCATGAGCATGTCCGGCCTCTCCTCCGCGATCACGGGTTCCAGCCCAAGCATCACCTGGGCCATCTGCGTGTTGGGGCTGCCGGCGCCAATGTTGAGGAAGCGGTCGGGCACCAGGCCGAACTGCTCGAAGAACACATCGGCCATATTGGCGCTGAAGTGCTGCCCGGTGTGCACGATGCGCACGTCGACGGTGCCGCGCTGCGCGGCCACCAGCTTGAAGCGGGTGACCTTGATGAAGTTGGGTCGGGTGCCGACGACGATGAGGACCTTCTTCATCCGAGGGATTTGAGCGGGCTGCGGGTGGCGATTATGAACTCGCGGGAATCCGTGTCGCTCACCTTACGGGCCGGGGCGCCTGCGATGGTCATGTGGCCCTCCGGGAAGGAATGGTTCACCACGCTGTTGGCGCCTATGGCGGTGTATGGGCCGATGACGATATCCCCGAAAACCTTGGCTCCGGGGCCGATGTAGCAGTTGTCGCCGATGGTGGGCACCAGCTCGAAGGGCCCCGGGCGGGTTCCGATGACGACGCCCACATGCAGCCTGCAGTTGCGCCCGATGCGGGCGTCGGGATGCACCACGATGGTGCCGCGGTGGGCGATGCTGAGGCCCGGACCGAACGTGTTGGGCGGGATGTCGAACCCGCAGCGGATGGCCTGCTCGTGGAAGCGGACGGAGTAGTACTTGTAGACCAGGCGCCAAAGGAAGCCCTGGTGCTTGCGGCAGTTCATGAGGTATTCCACGCGGCGCAGCAGGCGCTGGAACTTCCATACCTCATCGAACCAGGGCACGCCCTCACCGCGGCGGAGCGCGATGCGGTCGGCCTGCAGGTAGTCACGGTACTCCTTGTGCGAGCGGATCATGCCCCGGTATGCTTGCGCCGGCGGAGCATGCGCAAGGCACGTTCCGCTCCGGCGAACCCGAGCAAGTTAAACAGGGCCGCGTAGCGCTCGGTGATGGCGCTGCTGACCTCGGGCCGGAAGCGGCGCCCGATGGTGCGGCGATACTCGGCCAGCGCCCATGGAAGGTCCTCGGCCGCCACGATCCGCAGGGCCATGAAGATGTACTGGCGCAGGGCCTCGATCTCGGCCGCATGGGCGCGGGCATCGGTGCGTTCCAGGTGCTCCTTGATGGACCGCCGCAGGGCGATGTACCGTTCCCAGTTGGCACGGACGTCCGTGCGGCTGATGGAGCCCTCGGCCCGCTTGAGCACGTGTGTGCGGATGCGTTCATCCCAAGCCACATGCGCACCGTGCACCAGCATGCGGAATAGCAGTTCGTAATCCTGGCTGCTGGCAAGGCGCTCGTTCCAGCCGCCGGCGGCCTCGACGGCGCTGCGTCGCCAGAGGTTGGCGCTGGTGGTGCCCATCCGGGTGCACACCAAGCCCATCCATGGCCGGTCCCGCATGGCGTGCACCGGCACCAGCAGCCCATCCGGCATCACCTGCTCGTAGCCGCCCACCACCACATCCGCGCCGGCCGCCAGAGCAACCTCGAGCTGGCCCGCCACCTTGCCGGGAGCGAGCTCGTCGTCCGCATCGAGGAACTGGACCCACTCGCCCGTTGCCGCGCGCAGGCCAGCATTACGGGCGGCACCCGCCCCCAGGCCCGGCTGCGCGATGACGCGCACCCTTCCGGGATGGGCCGCGGCCACGGCCTCCACACGTCCCAGCGTGCCATCGGTGGAACCATCGTCCACCACGACCACCTCCAGGTCGGCGTGGTCCTGTGCCAGGGCCGAGGCCAGCGCGCGATCCACCAGCCGCTCCACATTGCGACAGGGAATGACGACCGTGACGCGCATGGGACGAAGCTACATGCCTTATCGGTGCAGCAGGCCGCGGGCCTCCAGCTCGGGGATCAGCACGGCGTTGAAACGCTCGACGCCAGACTGGTTGAGGTGATTGTGGTCGTAGAAATGGTCCTCGTCGTCCAGGGTGTGCTTGAATGCGAAGTCGAGGTAGGACACATTGTACCGCCGAGCGAGATCACCCAGCATCGCGTTGAAGGCCACGTGCTTGCTGCGATCGCTCTGCCAGGGGTAGGGATGGTTGACGAGCACGACCGGGATGCCGGCATCAGCGCAATGCTCCAGTGTCCGTTCCAGATAGCCCACTTGATCGGCATTCAGCTTCAGGGGCCGCCCGCGGACATAGTGGAGGCGTCCCCGCACGGAGTCCGTTCGCACGGAATACCCGCCCGGGCGATAGGTGCTGTCCGCGAAAAAGGGGCCGCGGTCCTGCGTGAGGAAGCGCAGGGCCAGCATGTTGACGCCGCGCGGGTCCTTCAGGGCCAGCGCCATGGATACCGCGGCACGGTCGTCCACCAGGTTCCGCACAAGGTCCGAGGTGCTCTCCATCGCATCGAACTCCATGGCGGCCTCGTAGACATCCACCAGCAGCAGGCGGGTGTTGCGTGCATTGAGGTGGTTGCGTACGATGTAATACGTGTTCAGGGGCGCCTGGCCACTGGTGCCCAGGTTGAACGCCCGCCATCCACGTTGGGCGAACAAGGCCGGGTCGTAGCCCCGGTACGCGTGCGACGAGCCGATGAAGACCACATCATATACGCTGTCCGCACGGAACTCGCGGAACTTGCGGAAGGTGCTGCCGCCCTTGAACTTGAAGTAATCGCCTGTGCGGTGGATGAGGGGCGCACCACCCACCTCAATGCGGCACAGCAGCACCATGGCCACCGCGTAGAACAGCGCGAAGGTGACGCCCAGCAGCAGAGTGGCTGAAAGAAAGCGGCGCATCAGAACTGGAAATAGATGAACATGGCCGCGCCATATTGGCCGAGCACGAGGCATGCGGTGAGCAGGGCACCGAAGTATGCGTAGCGAAGGGGGCGATGGCCGATGCGCTTCGTGCCCTTGGCCAGGGCGTCACCCAGCGGATCGAGCAGCATGAAGACCACGGCAAGCACCGCCGTCGTGAGCACGATGCCGGCGCCCAGTTCATCCAGCATGGGCGAGAACCCCTGCCACCAGCGGTCAGGCTGCGTCCAGGAGCGCAACACGGACCAGGCATCCGCGAAGGTGGTGGCACGGAAGAACACCCAGGCCGCCACCACGAGGTGCACCGTGAGGAGGACGGAGAGCGTGTGCATCGATCGCGGCCATCGTTGCAGACCCAGCATGGCCGCGATGCGCGCCCGCAGGCCGGCCAGCATGATGGCCGCGATGAGGTAGAGCCCGTGCACAC